>NZ_QTNH01000008.1:0-7459 GCF_003603515.1 Bacteroides sp. AM32-11AC
GTATTAAGTAGTTCTTCCTGCCTTAATCCCAAGTATCTCTTGGTAATTGATACACTGGAATGATTGAATAGCTCCATGAGTTTGACAAGTGCAAGCTCCGAACTTTCGCTGTTCATGTTATAGACCTGCCTGCCGAAAGTCTTTCTAAGGCTGTGGCATGAGAAGTTGCCTATATGCAGCCTATATTTCCTTTTAACCTCTTTGAGGATTACATTTATCCTCTGTATGGAATAGACCGTACCTTTCCGGCTAACCAATATAGGCGCGTCTATGCCTATAGGACTGATATGCTTGTAGCAGTCACAGATATGCTTCTGTAGCTGCATGTTAATTCTCACAGTCCTTTGCTTTCCCGTCTTGATTTCGATAACGGTAAATTCCTCCGCATCCAATATCTGCTTCCAGCGTAAAGCCAGAATGTCAGATATTCTTAAGCCAGTAAAACAGCCCAGAGCAACAAGAAGCGAGATTTTATAATTCCCGTCTTTGGCTAACTTCCTTATCAAGTTCATTGCCTCGCTCCATTGCAGATAATCTGCGGTTGTACTTGAATATTTAAGTGACATAACGTTCAGTCTTATAATGAAATGAATAAAAGTGAATATCATTTTTAAGTTGGAATATCCAACTTGCTGATAATCAAAGATACATTCACTAATAATGAAAGCGAACATTTCTCCCATTAACAGTAAGAGGACACCTATACCTTATTATATAGATGTCCTCCATACTAAGCTATCCTTTAACAATGGCATAGCCCAATAGCAGGATATATCCCACCGCTATAAATGGAAACAATGCCATTGCAATGAAGAATACCAAAGTAGCCAGTAACACATAGAATAAATTCCGTAGCATAATCTCCAGTTTTGAGAAACCAGTAATAGGATATAATTCCAGATACAGCTAAGAGAGAAACCAGCTGTATCTTTCATCACCATGCAGAGCGGATGCAATGCCCGTTGCAAGTTCTGTAGCGTTGTAGGCTCTATCCAGAAAGCTGTCTATGTAGCTGCTCTTATTACTGCCAGTAAGCAGGTTGTAGAACTTCCACATGGATAGGTCACTGCCAAGACTGCCAAAGTTATCATCATTGATATACGCTTTAGCTACACTGTTTATCTGCGTATCAGTAAGCAGCATTCTGGGGATAGCCTTCTGCTGTCCTTGCGGTAACAGTGGGTAAAGCCTCATTCTCCCAAGTAACTGGCAGAATTGATGTTCTGTCATACTGGTATTGCCAAGTGTCTGCATCAGATGTATGTGCTTGGCAGGGTCGTACTTGTTGAACATTTCCAATACGGCACGATATAATTCGTTGGTATTGGTTACTTCCAAACAAGTAAGATAACCGTCCGTAGATACACATAAATTGGTGCAGACATTACAAATGAAGCCTATGAATACCTTAAAACGCTCTGCACCCTTTTTACTGTACAGATTGGTATGGTTATAGGCTCTCACTCCACCTACAGTAAGGGTCAGCCTATTACCGTTCACCGTCTCGTAGATGGTAGGTATTTCAATCACGAAAGCGCAACGCTCGTAATAAATGGTCTTGTCACTCTCCAATAATTGATTGGCAGGCTTATGTATTGCTTCTGGAATACGACCTTTGATAACGTGTGACACCCTTATATCCGGCTGCCCTATCCGTTCACCGTTAAAGAAAGTATGTGCGGCATCCTTCACCGTTTCAATGAACGAGACGTGCGACAATGTAGCCTCGTTGTCTTTGGCGAATACTGGAATTATACAGTCGTCCCTCAAATGCTGTAAGGTCGCTTCAACTGTATTAGCCTCTATGAACAGAGGTCGTTTCCCCTTTGTATCGTCCGTTACAACCGTTGCATCCTCTGCAAATTCTCCTAAATTGCTGTTCCTTCTCTGTGCCATGACTGGCATAATCTGTAATGCTTCCATAATCTGTAAATTATTAAGTTGATAATTAGAAATTTCTCCATCTGAATGCCATATAAACGATAATGTACAGCACTATGGCAAACATTGCCTACGGTGCTGTAATGAACGGTACAACGAGTATTGCACCAACCGTCAGAATTGCCTTTAAATCTTCCATAAGCGATAATTTATTGGTTAGTAATGATTGAATTAAAAGGGAATGATAGCCAGAAACAAAAAGCCTCCCAGCCTTGCACGCATGTGCATCTCTGTAATAAATCTGTATCTGCCCGTAATGGCTGTTACAGAATTTCAAGCGTTCGGGGCTGGAAGGTGATTTCGCATCTGGTGTTCATTTCCCCTAAAGATACGGTGAGGGTAGTTAGGAGTAACATGACAATAAAGCGCATAATATACACCTCATGCCTGCTTTCTGGCTGATAATTGCACTTTATGCAGTCTTAATAACTGTATGGAAAGAGTTCCCGTATCTGGAAGGGAGGGGGTACTATTTAGATGCTGCCTAATTTGAGTTGGGTATATCAAGGTAGCATATTATATAGGGAAATGGTAGGAATGCCTATAAACACCAAGAACCCCATGCCTCTTTAAGGTGGAGTTGCTTAGTCTGTGTAGAGAGTTATCTCAATTCATATACTTTTTTGGTCTCAAATTCTTCAATTTATGTAATATAAGACCCTTCATCAATTTGCTCCTAACTCCGATTTAAAGCGTAGAAGCTTATATGAAGGTGGAGTTTGGCTATTGTAAGAATGGTGGTCGAAGTAATCTTTAACCGTGTCCTCTGTTATCTTACACATTACTTTACATCCAGTCTTACCGTCACCGTGAACTTTGAAGGTAATGCCGTTAGCTTCTAATATTCGTCCCAGCCGTTTGATGAAGTCGGATTTGGCTATGTAACATTGGGTCTGGACTTCACTTCTGAACTCTTCTTCTATCTCTGCCAGTACTTCCGGACTGAAACGTAACTTCTCACCTTGTTGTATATCATAGGCTCTCAATTCCTTCTCAATCTTACCCTTGGCATAATTAGCTGCCTCAATAGGTCCCTTTCCAATCTTCAAGTAAGCATCAATAATGAAGTAATGCTCGCTGTGCATCTCTACCAGTTTATATACTTCCGCATCGAAATCGAAATCGGGATTGTTCTGTTTATCACGTTCCAATCGCTCCAGATAGGTTACAAGGTACTTCCATATGTCTTTAGTTGAAAGCTCATTCAACGGCAGATAGTCATCCTTTCCAATTCCATGGCTGTTATCTATTACTCGTAATCTGAAATGCCCCGTTGCATTATAGGCATTGATTAGTGCCTGCGGAGATTGATAGTAGCTCTTAACCCGTTCCTCGTTAAACACATGGTCTATAACTTCTTCTGAGAGTTCTTCGTCATTATCTAAGAAGTCATTGAAGCTAAGCTTATTCAAGTCCTTCTGGAGAGCCTTCTTCTCGGTTGCGTCGGTAGCGTTATCGCATTTCTCCTTAATGGAGGCATAGGTATTGAGTTGGGTGGTAATCTCCCTCTCAATCTCTTTGTCGCTCTTAACCTTCAACTTGTCATTGGTATTGGTTATGAATGTAAGGGAGTTATATCTTCTGTCACCGTCCAGTTTGTTACGGAAACGTCCTTGTATCTGAATGGCTTCCGTAAACGGGTCTATCATGGAGTGCACGGCTTGCTTGTAATTACTGAGCACAAGTATATCTGCCAACTTATTAATCTTAACATCCACTGCCGAGAAGAAGCGTGAAGTAAAGAAGTTGACTTTAGCCAATGGCAATTTTAAATGGTCGTAAGTATGATGTAATTTCATGCTCTTCAATTTCTTCACGCTCTTATCCGAACAGAATACCTTATAATCTCCGTCCTTAATCAACCCATTTTCTAATAAATCCTGTACAATAGTAGCGATGCCGTCAGTAGTCTTATAGAAGATGCAGATACACTTAGAGGTAGATAATAATCTTCTTAACTCTCTACGTAAGGTTCTGTTGAATGAGCGGGTGATAATCAGAGTTGCATCCTTCTTGTAATCGTAATCGGGAGTTACTTTCAGCCATTTGAAGCCGCTATTCAAGAACTTACGGTTACGCGTCCATAACGGAGTGGCAGATACGTATGCCTTGCGCTCATAATCGAAGAAATCTTTGATACGGATAGTCGGTCTATATCCGGTATCTTGTATCAACTTCTCACATTCATCATATAGGCAGAAGTAATCCTTATGCCAGTCAATTCCTAATTTGTTGAATGCAGGTATCAGCTTCTTCTCATAACTTTCGGGGGTAGTAACCAACTTTTTAGGCATATATTGATTATTCTTCAAGTAGTCGGTTATCATCTTCTTGGTAGTCTTTTCATATATTCCTAAATAGTCCGTTCCTTCCGTCTTGCCGATAATCACGGGTACATTAGGTTCTAATATGACAGAGTTACGCTTACATTCCAGTTCGGCATAAGTGGCACCGATGCCCGGTTCAACCTTCTCAATGACATAGTTGGTTGGAGTACCATTATGGGGATAGCCTTCCCGTTTATAGAGGTCTAAGAGTGTTTCTCCTTTACTGATTGTCAGTTCTTCACGTTCGATATTAATAATGTTGAATGAGAGTTCCATAAGCTTATTATTTATGTTAGGATGAAATTCTTCAGAATTTGCTTATATAGACCCTTTCAGAATTTGCTCCTAACTGGAGTTATTGATGTAGAAGTATATTTAAGAGTGGAATTTAGAAAGGAAGAATTCTCAGTCTACCTTCATCGTCCTTCTCCACCTTTAGGGTATTAGTAAGTTCTACACTTGAAGCGTTATTCACTTCATTAACACTCTCCATTGCAGTCTGTCCTGCTGTCTCAATAAGTGTACTCATAAGTAAATACATTTTTAAATTTTACTTTGTAATCGTCATTCCGATGTCTTATCGTTTCTGATTACGCTGCAAAGTTGGGGATATTAGGGGAGGGCATTAGGGAATAAAAAAATCCACCTTTATACTCCCCCTTAAGAGAATATAAAAGTGGATTGCTTAATTATCAGACAGTTATGCTATCCGTATATAAGGCTTATTGTGTTTATCTTAGTATCTTTGTATTGCTTGATTATCTTCTTTATATTATCGTCATTGTCATTATATGCCTCATTTCTGGTCAGCTTGGTGAAATAGACCAGTTTGGATATGAACAGTAGTTTGCTCTTGGGAGTGTCACCGCTCTTGCCACGCTGGTTATCGAACTGGGGATAGGCTTCAAAGAAGTACAGTAGCATTTGGGTGAACAGCCATATCTGTACGGAGTCTGATGTATTGTAGCCGTTTGGCTCAAACCTTGCTTGATTGAACAAACCATGTTCTGAAACCTCTGCCAATACTTCCTCACAGAAAGCCGCCATGAATGATATGGTATTGGGGTTATCGATGATTAGCCGTTTGCCTTTCACTTGTAAACTTAATGTCATTGGGAGTTTATGGGAGAAACCTATTACATCATTAAAATCAGCTTCATTCAGCTTTACCATTTCAATGAACTTTGTTATCTCCCCTTTGGACGTGTCATTGAATTTCCAAGTATTTAATGCCTTCCCACTAACGTAATCGCTTATAAACAGAAGTAGATACCAGAATTTGTCGGGGTCAATGCCCAACGCCTTTATGATGGCTTGAATACTGTCTATATTGTCATTCCTCATATAGTTGTCATAATTGAAGAATACATTTAGCTTACCTGCATTGTACCGTTGCATGAATTGATAAGGGGATTGTGACGGTAAAAGAGCAGAGCTTCCATCTTCTTGAATTTCCATGTCTGGGTGAAACTTATCGGCAATTACAGTTACATATTCCAGTAATTCCTCTTCTTGCCCTACGTATTTATCTGTTGTGAAATTATCTATTGGCATGGCTAATTGTATTAGTGCCGTAAAGATAAATAATGCCACTCCATTATGCAACAGAGCGGCATTATAAATTAGAGTAAATGCTTCATTGCATCATCTAATTGAGCATTCTCAAAACTATCAAGATATATCTGTGTCACTCGTTCTGAACTATGCCCTAAAGACTCACAGATAACAGACGTTGATACTCCTGCACGCTTCAATACAGTAGCATAAGAATGACGAGCGACGTAACTGGAAATCTTCAACTCAATACCCAACTCCTTCCCAATATCCTCTAAATACCCATTCACATTGGCCAACACATCATAAATTCGATTCCTTATCTGACGTGGAGAACGCTCTCTATTATCCAATATAGGGAATATATATCTACGCTGTGGGGAACGATAACGGTTCATTATTTCTATAGCTTTCTCTTGCAATGGTAACATTATCAACTTCTTTGTCTTCTGACGGACATAAACCAAACGTTCCCCTTCAATATTCTTACCTGTTAAACATGCCATATCAGTAAAGTTTATACCACCCATTAGGTAAGAGAACGTAAACATATCAACTGCCAATCTTTTATAGAAACGTCCCCCTGATGTATCATATTCTATTACCTGCTTCATCTGTTCTTTGGTTATCGCCCGTTTAGCCGTCTCTTTATGCAATTTAGACACCTTATACTTCTTAAACGGATAGCAGTCTGGCTTTACCAATCCCTCAGTCAAAGCCAAATTATAAACCGCTCGTAGCGTTCTGAAACGAATACCAATAGTATTATCTGCCAACTTAGAACATCTCAACCATACTTCATACGATTTTAGCCAATTCACATCTATCTCAGAGAAGTAAATATCCAGATGCCCCTTATACTTGTATAGTGAATTATATACCTGCTGTACAGAAAGTGCATACCCCAACCTGCCTTCCAGCTTCAGTTGTGCTATATACTCATTAAACAAATCACCAACAGTCTTAACTTTCTGAGTGGTAGTAGTAGCCTCAATTAGTGTAGCAAGCGAATACTCTCGCTGCTCTGTACTAAATTCAAGTATCTGTTCTGAATACCTCTGTTCCTGCTCATTAATAACCTTTAATATCCGCTCACGATTAGGACAATTACGCTTAGGTTTGTTCTTCTCAAAGTCCCAATACTGAGATTTTACAGAGATGCCAAGGCTTACATACTTCTTCTTACCACTCATACAAACACGAAGCATGAGAGGATGCTCACCATTACTAAGAACTTTAGACTTGTAACACAATACGTTAGCTGTAGCTTTCATTACAATTTCGGTTTAACTCTTGGTTTAACTCTTGGTTTAACTCAATAGTATAATTCCCGTTTAAATCCGTATTAATGCAAGCATAAACCAGAATAATTCCTATAAAGAAAAAGCTCTGCAAATCAATGATTCACAGAGCTTAATCGAGTACTCGAAGCGGGACTTGAACCCGCACAGCCGCAATGGCCAAAGGATTTTAAGTCCTTCGTGTCTACCATTCCACCATTCGAGCATCCTAAAAAGGGAAAAGAGAGCGGAAAACGAGACTCGAACTCGCGACCCTAACCTTGGCAAGGTTATGCTCTACCAACTGAGCTATTTCCGCATTTGGAGAACGGGTGCAAAGATAAACAGTTTTCCCGT
>NZ_QTNH01000008.1:7469-230821 GCF_003603515.1 Bacteroides sp. AM32-11AC
TTGGAGAACGGGTGCAAAGATAAACAGTTTTCCCGTTTCTGCCAAATTTTTTTTTATAAAAGTACAGTACTCGCAGCGGGACTTGAACCCGCAGAACCTTTTACCTGCCCAGCAACTCTTTCTCTGCAGCTTGCATGGTCTCAAAATTGAAACCATCTACCACTTTCTGCATCAGGGCAGAGACTTCATCGTTGCAAAGGTTTCCGATACTGCCTTCATGGGTATGATGCACCTCTTTGCTGTGCGAGAAGTTTCCGGCTTCAATATCCAGTCCCACCTTCTTGTAGGCATCGCGGAAAGGCATCCCTTCACGTGCCAAGCGGTTGACTTCCTCCACACTGAAAATAAGCAGATACTTGTCATCATCAAGAATATGTTCGTTCACCTTGATTTCATTCATAATGTAAGTCGTCATCTGCAGACAGTCTTTCAGTTCCTGAAAAGCAGGCAGGAAGACCTCTTTGATAATCTGCAAGTCACGGAAATAGCCGGAAGGAAGATTGTTGGCTATCATCATAATCTGCTGGGGAAGGGATTGCAGTTTGTTGCACTTGGCACGCGTCAGTTCAAAGACGTCCGGGTTCTTCTTGTGAGGCATGATGCTGGAGCCGGTAGTGCAATCGTCCGGCAGCTTCACAAAACCGAAGTTCTGACTGTTGAACATACATGCGTCAAAAGCCAATTTCGATATGGTTCCGGCCACACTGGCAAGGGCGAAAGCAACATTACGCTCCATCTTGCCACGCCCCATCTGGGCATACACTACGTTGTAGTTGAGGGAATCAAATCCCAAAAGACGGGTAGTCATCGTACGGTTCAGCGGGAACGAGGAACCGTATCCCGCAGCAGAACCCAAAGGATTGCGGTTGCACATCTTGAAAGCTGCCTGAAGGAACATCATATCGTCCACCAGGCTCTCGGCGTATGCCCCAAACCAAAGTCCGAAAGAAGACGGCATGGCTATCTGCAAGTGTGTATAACCCGGCATCAGTACATCCTTGTAGCGTTCGCTCTGCATAACCAGCACATGGAACAATTGCTCCACAGCTTCCGCCACCTCCTTTATCTCTGCACGGGTAAAGAGCTTCAAATCGAGCAACACCTGGTCGTTGCGCGAACGTCCGCTGTGTATTTTCTTACCTATATCACCCAAGTTGCGCGTCAGCATAAGTTCCACTTGTGAGTGAACGTCTTCCACTCCCTCTTCTATCACAAATTCTCCACGCTCGGCCATCGCATAGATTTCCTTCAATTCGGCCAGCAATTGCCGCAGTTCTTCCTTCGTCAACAAGCCAATGCTTTCGAGCATCGTGATGTGCGCCATGGAACCCAGCACATCGTGCTTTGCCAAATAAAGGTCCATTTCACGGTCACGGCCTACCGTGAAGCGTTCGATATCCTTATTTACCTGAACGGATTTTTCCCAAAGTTTCTGAGCCACGTTGTTTCTAATGATTAATGGTTAGTGATTAATATTGTATCATCGCCAACATATCTGCTATCTTCTCCAATCCTTCCTGCAAGGGTTTCTGCACCATGGTCTTCATAAACGGATTTATATCCATGCCGATGGTCAGTTTCATTTTACATTCGGTTTCGGTGACGGGTACAATCTGTATCCACAGATTGAAGGGCAGCGGTGAAGTGGTTGTTGCAAACTTGATACACTTGCAAGGTTCCTTCTCCACAATCTGCAACGTAATCTTTCCTACGGGAGCCACCTCTATCGTCATGCTCTCCGCATCAAAACTCAAGTTCTTCACTTTGTCTTCAGGCAAACGGTCTTTCACCTTCTCCAGATTGCTCAGGTCGGAAAGCTTTTCATAAACAGCTTCTTGTGAAGCCGGTACAACTTTCACTCCACTCTCAAATTTCGTCATAATCAATCGTATTCAAAAAGAAAAAAGAACTATCCGGACAGAATCTATCCGAATGGCTCTTTTATCCATATTAACATTTTTACAAATAAGTTCTTATTTACCAGATTCCCAATGTGCAGGGTCTTTACGCCATTCATTCAGAGTCTCCACATCTTCTTCCTCGATATAGCCCGTACGCAGTGCCACTTCCATCACAGCCTCGTAATTGGTCAGCGTCACCAAAGGCACCTTGGCATCCTTGAAAGCCTTTTCGGCAACCGGGAAACCATAAGTATAGGCAGCCACCATACCGATGACCTCACATCCGTCACGGCGGATAGCTTCTACAGCCTTTAAACTGCTTCCACCCGTAGAAATCAAATCTTCCACGACTACCACCTTCATACCGGGACGAAGTTCACCTTCAATCAAATTCTCCAGTCCATGGTCTTTCGGAGTGGAGCGTACATATACAAACGGCAAGTTCAATGCATCGGCCACCAAGGCACCTTGCGGGATAGCTCCCGTTGCCACACCGGCAATGGCATCCACCTGTCCGAAACGTTCCAAAATCAGACGCGTAATTTCAATCTTTACGAAATTACGGAGAGAAGGATAAGAAAGGGTTTTGCGGTTATCACAATAAAACGGAGACTTCCATCCGGATGCCCAAGTGAACGGGTTAGCCGGTTGTAGTTTAATCGCTTTTATCTTCAGCAACTTCTCTGCAAACAATCTTTCTAAAGTTTTCATAGCAAAACTAATCTATATATGATAAATATGGCACAAAAATACGGAAACAGAATGAGAATAAAAAAGAGAAAGCCGATAATTTTCATTCGGAGTAGTCATTTTCCTCAGAAACCTCTATGCAACGACATATATCCTTCATTTCGAACCCCCTGCTCAAGGCAAAACGCACCAGTTTGCCATTCAACTCATACTCACTTTCGGCACGGACGCTTTTACGCTTTGCCGCCAGCAGTTTCTGCAAGACGGCGTGGTATTCCTCCTCATCAATCTCGTTCAAATAGGGCCAATAGACAGATGAAGATATCTTTTTCAACTGGAGCGCCTGCCCTATCTTCATCTTGCCCCATTTGGCAAAACGGTATTTGTCGTTGATGAAAGCACGGCAGAAGCGCTCTTCATCAATGTACTTCTCTTGTTCCAGACGGTTGATGATACGGTCTATGGCATCATAGGCAATGCCCCAGCGTTGCAGTTTCTCCGCAATCTCCGCCCGGCAATGCTCGGCAGTGGAGCAATATGCCGCCACTCTGTTCAAAGCTTCAGTTTCAGTTATTTCTATCATCGTTCTGCAATTACGTACCGGTCGTTGCCGGAAATATCTTTTCGGATACGGACATTCGTATAGCCTTGCTTGCGAAGCATCGAAGCGACAGCCTCTCCAAATGCCCGGTTGATTTCAAAATAGAGTCGGCCGCCGGCCGTCAGCATGCTCCGTCCCAGTTCACCTATACGCCGATAGAAACGGAGCGGGTCGCTATCCGGAACAAACAAAGCCCGTGAGGGTTCCCAGTTCAAGACGTTTGGTTCCATATCCCGCTTTTCTATTTCCGTAACATAAGGCGGATTACTGACGATTACATCAAAACATTCACCCTCAACCGGTTGATACGTCAGGACATCACGCTGTACAAATAGCACGGAAGCCTGCAAAAGGTGGTTATTGTCGCCGGCTATGGCAAGAGCTTCTTCGGAAATGTCCCAAGCAGTTACTTCCGCTTCCGGCAACTCCTTAGACAAAGTGACGGCAATACACCCACTTCCGGTGCCAATGTCGAGAATACGGGAAACCGGAGCGACTTCCTTCAGCATCCCCTCCACCAGCTCTTCCGTTTCGGGGCGGGGAATAAGTACCCCCGGAGCCACCCGAAAAGTACGTCCCAGGAAACGGGCAGTACCCTGCACATACTGTATGGGCTCAAAATTACACAGACGGGAAAGAATGCTTTCCAATTCCCTTTCATCGTTTGGAGATAAAATCATATCTTTGCCCAGGTAATAGTCAATATGACTCTGACCAAACATTTCACAGCAGACAATACGGGAAAGATTGGCCGCCTCCCGGGGAGGGTAGCATTCCTGCAAAGCACTGCGGATATGTGAAACGGTTACATTCATTCGGGGTCCGGTTTTATTCGGGCTGCAAAAGTAATCATTAATTTTGATTATTCAACCAAAAGACAAGCAAGGATATGAATTCAGAAGAAGAGAAATATATGCTGCGATGCATCCAACTGGCACAAAACGGACTTTGCAATACAGCACCCAACCCGATGGTGGGAGCGGTAATAGTATGTGACGGGAAAATCATAGGCGAGGGATACCATGTGCGCTGTGGAGAAGCCCACGCTGAGGTCAACGCCATCCGTTCCGTGAAAGACACGTCCCTGCTGAAACGTTCCACCATCTATGTCAGCCTGGAACCGTGTTCGCACTATGGCAAAACTCCTCCTTGTGCAGACCTCATCATCGAGAAGCAGATTCCACGCATCGTCATCGGGTGCCGGGACCCTTTCTCTAAGGTTGCGGGCCGGGGCATACAGAAACTGAAGGATGCCGGACGTGAAGTTATTGTCGGAGTGCTGGAAACAGAATGTCGGCAGCTCATCCGCAGGTTCATCACTTTCCATACTTTGCGACGCCCCTACATCACCCTAAAATGGGCGGAATCTTCTGACAGATATATCGATTACTCCCGCACGGACGGTAAACCGGTTATCCTCTCCAGCCCGCTGACTTCGATGCTGGTACACAAGAAACGGGCAGAGCACAGTGCCATATTAGTAGGTACCCGTACGGCTGAACTGGACAATCCCGGCCTGAATGTCCGCCATTGGTATGGTCGTTCACCGGTACGTATCGTGCTGGACCGGCAACAAAAGCTATCCCCCAGCCTTCACCTATTTGACGGTAGCGTGCCGACCCTCGTTTTTACAGAAGCCCCGCACGCTCCGCTACCGAATGTAGAGTATCTGCCAGTCAGCGACTACCGGCGGAATGTACTCCCCGAAATCATGGAAACGCTGTATACACGCGGATTACAATCCCTTTTGGTAGAGGGTGGCAGCCAAACTCTCCAATCCTTCATCGCTGCCGGATTGTGGGACGAAATCTTTGTGGAAGAAACTCCGTACCTTCTTCATTCCGGCGTCAAAGCACCCGAAATCAGTGACGGATATCCATTTGCAACAGAGCATTCTTTCGGCAGGAGTTTTCGCCATTATACTGCCTCAAGAAACAGTCAATAGCCTCATTTCAGGGCTTTTTTATCGAGAAAAAGGGGGATATTATCTATAATTTTATATAAAACTTCCTCGTAAAGCTGTTTATAGAAAAAAATGTTCCTATTTTTGCAACTTGTAAATAAACACTAACTTTCAAAATGAGAATAAAGTTTCGATCAGTAATTGTGAGTTTTCTTATTGTGTCATTTGCTCTAAGTTCATGCCTTGACTCTGACGACAATTATGAATTCAGCTCCGATGCTACTATACATGCTTTTGGTATCGATACCATACATGGCAAACATTACAAATTTACAATTGACCAGCTCAATAGACTCATCTATAACAGAGATTCATTGCCCGTAGGTTCAGATACCATCATTGACCGTATTCTGATTGATACTATGACCGTTACCGGTTGGATAACTTCAGGCTCGCCTACCGACACGGTATTCGTCATGTCGGACTCCGTGGATTTGAGACCCGCCATGAACAACGATGCCGGCATGCTGTTCAAAGCACATGCCGCCGACGGTGTTACAGTCCGCGAATATAAACTGAAAGTTAATGTACATCTGCAAGACCCGGACTCACTCGTCTGGACAGACATGCAGAAAAGAGGGAATGTATTCTCCAATACCATCAATTTAGGCCAGCAAAAAGCGGTTATACTTGGAGACGAGTTGTTTGTCTACACTTCCAACACTACCGCTTACAAGACATCGACTGCGCCCGATAAATACAACTGGAGTAAAGTCAATGTCAGCAACCTCCCCTCAGACGTAAAGCTGACATCTGCCGTAGAGTATAACAATGCACTCTACATGGTTACAAAAAGCAAGAGAGTATTCAGCTCCACCAACGGCGGCGCCTGGACAGAAGTCACTACATTGGGAGACAATGTCATAGTCCTCATCAATGGTTTCTCCGACCGGCTCTCGGGTATTGTGGAAATCAATGGAAAGCAATATTTCAACATCTGTAAAGACGGAAAGAATTGGGAAACGGAAAACACGGCTGACAACCTTACCCTTGAGGAAGTCCCGGCAGGATTCCCTACCGAAAACATATCCACCACCCAGACCAACACCGGCAATGGTGTAGAGAAGGTGGTTCTGGCAGGAATGCCGCTGGCCAACGAACAAGAGACAATACCCTGGTTCTCATTGGACGGCAAAGGCTGGGCAAGCCTGGCTAACACGGTGTACGACACATCTTGTCCCGGCATGGTCAACCCTGCCATTATGTACTATGGCGACATGTTCTATTGCTTTGGAGGAGAACTTGACGCCATCTACAACTCCATCACAGGCATTGCGTGGAGCAAGACAGAAACCAAATTCCTGCTACCCCAGGAATTCAAAGGGAAAGGCGCGTACTCCATTATAGTGGAACCGACGAAAGACAAAACTGTGGACCCGGCAGACAAACGGGACTTCATTTGGGTGATATTCGGCGGCAACGGCACCAAGAATGAGGTATGGCGCGGACGTCTTAACAGATTGGGCTTCGAAATACAATAATAATGATGTCATATAAGGAAGAAATCGATCTAAACCGGATACCCCAGCACGTGGCGATTATCATGGACGGTAACGGACGGTGGGCCAAGCAGCGTGGACACGAACGCAGCTATGGACATCAGGCCGGCGCAGAGACTGTGCACGTCATTGCAGAGGAAGCCGCTAAATTAGGAGTCAGATACCTTACTTTATATACGTTCTCTACCGAGAACTGGAATCGTCCGTCGGACGAGGTAGCCGCCTTGATGGGATTGCTCTTCGACTCCATAGAGGAAGAGACGTTCATGAAGAACAATATCAGTTTCCGGGTAATAGGAGATATTGAAAAACTGCCTGCCAACGTACAGCAACGGCTCAACACTTGCGTGGCACACACCTCCCACAACACGGGAATGTGCCTGATACTGGCATTGAGCTACTCTTCCCGCTGGGAAATAACGGAAGCTGCCCGGCAAATAGCCGACCTGGTACAGAAAGGTGAGCTGAAACCCGAACAAATCGACAGTGAGCTCATATCCCATCATCTGACAACCCACTTCATGCCCGACCCCGACCTGCTGATACGTACCGGAGGAGAGCTCCGCCTTAGTAACTACATGCTCTGGCAATGCGCCTATTCGGAACTTTATTTCTGTGATACCTATTGGCCCGACTTCCGTGAAGAAGAACTACGCAAAGCCATATGTGACTATCAGAAACGCGAACGCAGGTTCGGCAAGACCAGCGAGCAAATCAATTAATCACCGGACACACAAATAGTAAATAGTAAATTGTAAAATAGTAAATAAAAAGATGCACTATCGTATTTTCTCCATACTCGTAACGTTTGTCTGCCTTTTCGGCTGCGCACTGACAACAGCAGCACAGGACGTAAACAACACCGATGAAACCGAAAAGCCGGTTATACTCTATTCGGGAACACCCAAGAAGTATGAAATAGCCGACATTAAGGTCGAAGGAGCCCAGAACTATGAGGATTATGTAATTGTCGGATTGTCCGGACTATCCAAAGGGCAGACTATCACCGTGCCGGGTGACGAGATTACACAAGCTTGTAAGCGCTACTGGCGCCACGGTCTGTTCTCTGACGTGGAAATTACAGCAGACAAGATTGAAGGCGACCAAATTTGGCTGACCATTCATCTGACCATGCGTCCGCGTGTTTCCGACATACGCTACAACGGTGTGAAGAAGTCAGAGCGTGAAGACCTGGAAAGCAGAATCGGCATGATAAAGGGCGGTCAGATTACACCTAATCTGGTGGACCGCGCCAAGACCTTGATAAAGCGCTATTTTGACGACAAGGGCTTCAAGAATGCAGATGTAATCATCACCCAACGTGATGATCCGGAAAAGAAGAATGAAGTGATTGTCAACATCGACATCGACAAGAAGGAGAAAGTGAAAGTACATCAAATCACCATTGTAGGCAACGAGGCCCTCACGACCAAGAAGCTGAAGCGTGTGATGAAGAAAACAAACGAAAAGGGCAAGCTGCTCAATCTGTTCCGCACCAAGAAATTCATTGAGGACAACTACGAAGCGGACAAACAGCTGATTATCGACAAATACAACGAACTGGGTTATCGTGACGCCATCATCGTGACAGACAGTATCAAGCCCTACGATGACCGTACTGTAGACATCTTTATGCAAATTGATGAAGGGCAGAAATACTACCTCCGCAATGTAACCTGGGTAGGTAACACACTGTATCCTTCCGAACAACTGAACTTCCTCCTCCAGATGAAGAAGGGTGACGTCTACAACCAAAAGTTACTTGAAGAACGTACAATGACCGATGACGATGCCATCGGCAACCTCTACTACAACAACGGTTATCTGTTCTACAGCCTCGAACCGGTGGAAGTAAACATCGTGGGCGACTCCATCGACTTGGAAATGCGTATCTACGAAGGCCGCCAGGCTACCATCAATAAAGTCAGCATCAACGGTAACGACCGTTTGTATGAAAACGTAGTACGCCGTGAACTCCGTACCCGTCCGGGCGAACTCTTCAGCCGTGAAGACCTGATGCGTTCCATGCGTGAAATCCAGCAGATGGGACACTTCGACCCCGAACAAATCCAGCCCGACATCCAGCCGAGACCGGAAGACGGCACGGTAGACATCGGTTATGACCTTGTATCCAAAGCCAACGACCAGGTAGAGTTCTCCGCCGGTTGGGGACAAACGGGTATTATCGGTAAGTTAAGTCTGAAGTTCACCAACTTCTCTCTGTCCAACCTGCTGCATCCGGGTGAGAACTACCGCGGTATCCTCCCGCAAGGCGATGGTCAGACATTGACCATCAGCGGCCAGACCAATGCCAAATACTATCAGTCATACAGCGTTTCATTCTACGACCCGTGGTTTGGCGGTAAACGCCCGAATGCATTCTCCGTATCGGCTTTCTATTCCCGCCAGACCGACATCAGTAGCCGTTATTACAATTCAGCCTACATGAACAGCTATTACAACAGCTATTATAGCGGTATGTATGGCTACGGTATGTACAACTACGGCAATTACAACAACTACGAGAATTATTACGACCCGGACAAATCTATCCAGATGTATGGTCTTGCAGTGATGTTCGGTAAGCGTTTGAAGTGGCCGGATGACTACTTCCAGTTCACAGCCGAGTTGTCTTACCAACGCTATGTTCTGAGTGACTGGCAGTACTTCCCGGTTACCAACGGTAAGTGTAATAACCTCAGCCTCAACCTGACCTTGTCCCGTAGCTCTATCGACAACCCGATTTATCCGCGCCAAGGTTCCGAGTTCTCGTTGTCTGCACAAATCACACCGCCTTTCTCTCTGTTCGACGGTACCGATTACAGCAAGTACAGCACCAGCAACCAGGAAGACATGAACAAGATGCACAAGTGGATTGAATACCACAAGTGGAAATTCAAATCCAAAATCTATATCCCGTTGATGGACCCGATTACCGTCAAACGTACTCCGGTATTGATGGGACGTGTAGAATTCGGTTTGCTGGGACATTACAACAAATACAAGAAGTCTCCGTTCGAAACGTTTGACGTGGGTGGTGACGGTATGACCGGCTACTCCAGCTATGCTACAGAAAGCATCGCCCTCCGTGGTTATGAGAACAGCTCATTGACTCCATACGGCTCTGAAGGTTATGCCTATACACGTCTCGGACTGGAATTAAGATATCCTTTGATGCTCGAAACAAGTACCAGTATTTATGCGTTAACGTTTGTGGAAGCCGGTAATGCATGGCATGATGTCAATAAGTTCAACCCATTCGAATTGAAGCGTTCAGCCGGTGTCGGTGTCCGCATCTTCCTCCCGATGATCGGTATGATGGGTATCGACTGGGCTTACGGTTTCGACAAAATAATGGGTTCCTCGCAATATGGCGGTAGCCAGTTCCACTTCATCCTGGGACAGGAATTCTAAGCAATGGACAATTGATAATTGACAATTAATGCAGTATCGTTATGAAGAAGAGTTTATTGATCCTTTTTACGCTGTTTGCAGTAAGCATAACAGCCGGTGCACAGAAGTTCGCCTTGATTGACATGGAATATATCCTGGAAAATATTCCTGCTTACGAACGTGCCAATGAACAACTGGAGCAATCCTCCAGACAATGGCAGAGTGAGGTCGAAAAGATTTCCGAAGAAGCCAAGACTCTGTACAAGAACTATCAGTCTCAGATTGCTTCCCTTTCTGAAACACAGAGAGGTAAAAAGGAAGAAGAGATTGTCGCTAAAGAGAAATCAGCAGCCGAACTGCGCCGCAAATACTTCGGTCCGGAAGGCGAACTGTATAAAAAACGTGAAAGTCTGATGCAACCCATTCAAGACGAAATATACAATGCTGTAAAGGAAATTGCTACACAAAACGGATATGCAGCAGTTGTAGACCGCGCTTCCGC
Source organism: Bacteroides sp. AM32-11AC (assembly GCF_003603515.1). NCBI lineage: Bacteria > Pseudomonadati > Bacteroidota > Bacteroidia > Bacteroidales > Bacteroidaceae > Bacteroides > Bacteroides sp. AM32-11AC. The sequence continues at coordinate 18,019 of NZ_QTNH01000008.1, forward strand.
ATCAAGTATCATTTTTGCCTCACCGAGTATTGACGTCAGCAATGAGGTACTTGCAAAACTGGGATATTCAAATTAATTTCATACATTTGTTTCAGAATATAGACTGCATTCTGGATTAAAAATAAGCGAGCTTATTTTGTATTGCGTTCAGTTTGCGCTATATTTGTCCCCGACGAATAATCATTCAAATAAATAATAAACATTATGCTTAAAAAAATCGCACTACTCGTAGTTATGTTCGCCCTCCCGCTGGGAGCTATGGCGCAAGCTAAATTCGCTCACATGAATTCTCAGGAAGTAATCACTGTTATGCCTGAATTTACCAAAGCTCAAGCTGACCTTGATGCTATGTCTAAGAAATATCAGGATGAAATGCAGCGCACTAACGAAGAATTCCAAAAGAAGTATCAGGAATATCTTGTTCAACAAGATTCTTTGCCCAAAAACATCGCTGAAAGACGCCAGAAAGAATTAAACGATATGGCCCAACGCCAAGAACAATTCCAACAAGAAGCTTATCAAAGTATGCAGAAAGCACAGCAGGATGCTATGGCTCCTATCTATAAGAAACTGGACGAAGCTATCCAAGCTGTCGGCAAAACTGAAGGTGTTGTCTACATTTTCGACTTGGCCCGTACCCCGATACCATTCGTAGGAGCACAGAGCGTTGATGTAACTGCCAAAGTTAAAACACAATTGGGCATTAAATAATAGAATTATTTATGATAAAGCAAGCGCGGATAGTTTTATCCGCGCTTATTTTTTATACATTACTGAGAAATTTGAATTATCTTTGCATGGTACATAGCCTTTAGAACGCATGAAACAGACATTACCTTCTGCAGCCGGTCCCATCGGAATATTCGATTCCGGATATGGCGGACTGACCATCCTGAGCAAGATACGGGAAGCCCTTCCCCAATATGATTACATTTATCTGGGCGACAACGCGCGCGCGCCTTACGGAACCCGTTCGTTCGAGATTGTCTATGAGTTCACCTTGCAGGCAGTCACCAAACTGTTCGAGATGGGTTGTCACCTCGTCATTCTGGCATGCAATACAGCTTCGGCAAAAGCTCTGCGCAACATACAAATGAATGATTTGCCTCGCCTCGACCCTATGCGCCGTGTGTTGGGAGTAATCCGCCCAACCGTAGAATGCATAGGGAACATAACCCAAAGCCGCCATGTGGGAGTGCTTGCCACGGCAGGAACCATCAAGTCTGAATCCTATCCGCTGGAAGTGCATAAACTCTTCCCCGACATCAAAGTGAGCGGTGAAGCCTGCCCTCTATGGGTATCCCTCGTAGAAAACAATGAGGCACAAGGTGAGGGTACTGACTACTTCATACGCAAAAACATCGGCAACCTGCTGGCCAAAGACACGCAGATAGACACCGTCATTCTGGGCTGCACGCACTTCCCGTTGCTGCTGCCCAAGATACAGCAATACATGCCCGACGGCATCACGACCGTCACCCAGGGGGAACTGGTAGCAGACAGCCTGAAAGACTATCTTCACCGCCATCCGGAAATGGACAAAAAATGTACCAAAGGTGGAAGATGCGTCTACCGCACCACGGAATCGGAGGAGAAATTCACAGAATCGGCTTCTACTTTCCTGAATGAATCGATAAGAGTTGAGAGGATTGAACTATAAATTCGTCAGCATTAAACATTAAAACAAAAACATTTGTTATATTTGTAAGACAGAAACCTCTAAATTCATACCATCATGAAAGAAGAAGACAAAAGCAAACTCGTTGAGGTGTTCACCGGTTCACCGTGGGAAGCAGAACTCGTAAAGAGCCTGCTGGGAAATAGTGATATTGAAGCTGTAACAAAAGACGGAATGGTAGTAAACGTTGTACTGCCTGCCACTGCGGTAGATGTTTCCGTTCTCGTCAATGAGAAGGACTACGAAGCCGCCATGGAAGTAGTCCGTGAATACGAAAAGAGAGAAAATGGAGATTGATTTCAATAGAATTGCTGTCAAGGTAGGCAGCAATGTTTTAACACGTCGTGACGGCACTCTCGACGTCACCCGCATGTCCGCTTTGGTGGACCAGATAGCCGAGCTGCACAAGGCCGGCATAGAAATAATACTTGTTTCTTCCGGAGCCGTTGCTTCGGGACGTAGTGAAGTGCGCCCCACCAAGAAGTTGGACAGCGTAGACCAGCGCCAGCTCTTTTCCGCTGTAGGGCAGGCCAAACTCATCAACCGCTACTACGAGCTGTTCCGGGAGCATGGCATCCCCGTGGGACAAGTGCTCACAATGAAAGAGAACTTTTCCACCCGCCGCCATTACCTCAACCAGAAAAACTGTATGACCGTAATGCTGGAGAACGGCGTCATTCCTATTGTCAATGAGAACGACACCATCTCCGTGAGCGAACTGATGTTCACCGACAACGATGAGCTGTCCGGCCTGATAGCCTCCATGATGGATGCCCAGGCACTAATCATTCTCAGCAATATAGACGGTATCTACAACGGTTCACCCGCCGACCCGGAGTCTCAAGTCATCCGTGAAATAGAACAAGGCAAAGACCTCTCCTCCTACATACAAACTTCCAAGTCCAGCTTCGGACGCGGCGGCATGCTGACAAAAACCAACATTGCCCGCAAAGTGGCGGATGAGGGCATCACAGTAATCATAGCCAACGGGAAGCGGGACAACATCCTTGTGAAAATAATGAATAATGAAGAATTAAACTATACCCGTTTCATTCCGTCTCCGGAACCGGTATCGAGCATCAAGAAATGGATTGCGCACAGCGAAGGGTTTGCCAAAGGCGAACTGCACATCAATCATTGTGCCACCGAACTGCTCTTCTCGGACAAAGCAGTAAGCATCCTACCGGTAGGCATCACTGACGTTATAGGCGAGTTCGAGAAGGACGACATCGTACGGATTATCGACTTCGGCGGTAAACCCATCGGTGTGGGAAAAGCCAACTGTGACTCCAGCCAGGCACGGGAAACAATGGGAAAACATGGAAAGAAACCCGTAGTGCACTACGACTACCTATATATAGAATAGGACACAGACGGATACTATCCACGATATTCATACTTGCATATTTATCACTCTATACTCAGTAAGAAAATGAACTTAAACAAAACTTTTGTCGCCGTACAAGATGCCAGCCGTAACATGCTAGCGTTGAGCGACAAAGAAATCAACCAAATATTACTGGCTGTTGCAGACGCTGCCATAAACAAAACAGACTTCATTCTGAGTGAAAACCAGAAGGATTTGGAGCGTATGCCTTCTACCGACCCTAAATACGACCGCCTGAAACTGACAAAAAGCCGTTTGCAGGACATCGCTGCGGACATCCGCAACGTAGCCGCCCTCCCTTCTCCTTTGGGAAAAGTCCTTAAAGAGAACGTATTACCCAACGGATTGAAGATAAAAAGGGTCAGTGTACCTTTCGGTGTCATAGGCATTATCTACGAAGCCCGTCCCAACGTCAGTTTCGATGTATTCTCACTCTGCCTTAAAAGCGGCAATGCCTGTATTCTGAAAGGCGGAAGCGATGCAGACTATTCCAACCGTGCCATAATCAGCGTGATACACGAGGTACTGGAGCATTTCAACGTAGATACACATATCGTGGAACTGCTTCCTGCCGACAGAGAGGCGACTGCCGAACTACTGCATGCCAACGATTATGTAGATTTGATAATTCCGCGCGGCAGCAGCAGCCTGATAAACTTCGTACGCCAGAATGCCACAGTACCGGTTATAGAGACAGGTGCCGGCGTATGCCATACGTTCTTCGACCGCTATGGCGATATAAGCATAGGTCCATCTATCATTGCCAATGCAAAGACACGCCGGGTCAGTGTATGCAACGCTTTGGATTGCCTGATTATCGAAGCCGACAGCCTGGCTAATTTGCCCGACCTATGCCTGCCGCTGCAATCAAGCAATGTAGAGATATTTGCCGATGAACCCGCCTACCACAGTCTGCGTGACAAATATCCCGTCGAGCTGTTGAGACTTGCCACTGAAGACTGCTACGGCAGAGAGTTTCTGGACTACAAGATGGCCATTAAAACCGTGAATTCTTTCCAGGAAGCATTGGCACATATCCGGAAGTACGGTTCCAAACATAGCGAATGCATCATTACGGACGACAAGACACGTGCCGAATGGTTCTGCCGGGAAGTGGACGCCGCTTGCGTATACGTCAATGCACCGACCTCTTTCACCGACGGCGCACAATTCGGACTCGGTGCCGAGATTGGCATCAGCACCCAGAAGCTACACGCCCGCGGTCCGATGGCTCTGGAAGAAATCACCACATACAAATGGATTGTCGAAGGTTCCGGACAGACCAGACCTTGACAGCCGAATAACAAAGATATAGATACACTAAAAAGACTGTAAATATGAAGAACTTTACTTGCGTGCAGGACATCGGTAACCTGAAGTCTGCACTGGACGAAGCATTCGAGATTAAAAAAGACCGTTTCAAATATGTGGAACTGGGACGTAACAAAACGCTGATGATGATTTTCTTCAACTCCAGCCTGCGTACCCGCCTCAGTACACAGAAGGCTGCATTGAATCTGGGCATGAACGTAATTGTACTGGACATCAACCAGGGAGCCTGGAAACTGGAGACAGAGCGTGGTGTCATCATGGACGGTGACAAACCGGAACACTTACTGGAAGCCATTCCCGTGATGGGCTGCTATTGCGACGTCATCGGCGTACGTTCTTTTGCACGCTTCGAAAATAAGGAAGACGATTACAACGAAGTGATACTGGAGCAGTTCATCAAGCATTCCGGCCGGCCGGTATTCTCCATGGAGGCTGCCACACGCCATCCGCTGCAGAGTTTTGCCGACCTGATAACCATTGAGGAATATAAGAAGACGGCACGCCCCAAAGTAGTGATGACATGGGCTCCACATCCGCGTCCATTGCCCCAGGCTGTCCCCAACTCCTTTGCCGAATGGATGAATGCAACTGATTATGACTTTGTGATTACACATCCCGAAGGTTATGAACTCGACCCCAAGTTCGTAGGAAATGCCCGCGTAGAATATGACCAGATGAAAGCTTTTGAAGGAGCCGATTTTGTCTATGCCAAGAACTGGGCGGCCTATACAGGCGACAACTACGGACAAATATTGAGCAAAGACCGCACCTGGACAGTAGGCGAGCGCCAGATGGCCGTTACCAACAATGCCTACTTCATGCACTGCCTGCCGGTTCGACGCAACATGATTGTGACGGATGATGTGATAGAAAGCCCGCAGTCCATCGTAATCCCCGAAGCGGCCAACCGGGAGATTTCAGCAACAGTGGTGCTAAAGAGACTGCTTGAAAGCCTCTAACCAGAGGACAAGACTACTTTATTCTTTTTAGGCGCGGATTACGCGGAAAACGCGGATTCTTTTCTTAAATTTTTTCCGTGAAATCCGCGTAATCCTCGCCTAAAAAGAAATTATAGCAAATGCATTTCAGCTACACCGCTATTACTTTTCCACTTCTTTGCCCGCTTCTTCCCAACCGATGAAACCTTTGTCAAGGTCATAGATTATATATCCTTTTTTGCTCAGTATGGCAGCGGCCTTTTTACTACGCTTACCACTACGACAATATACTGCAACCGGTTTGTCCTTCTGCAAAGTGGAGTCGGCCATCGTTTCAAACGACTCATCCAGCACATTGATATTGATACTATGGGGCACGTGTCCTTCCGAGTATTCGGCAACAGTACGCACATCCAGAAGCTGCACCTCCGGATTGGCTATCAATGTGGAAAAGTCATCTACCGAAACAGACTTGAACTGTCCCTCCTTCTGCTGGCAGGAAAAGAGGGTGGTAAAAACGAGGCAAAGGCCCGCGAACAATGTCTTCATCGAATATTTCATTTTAGTCAGGGTTATAAACAAAATCGTAAGTCTTGATGTCACCGGAATAAGTGTGCACACTGAAATGAACCATAACCTTCTGTATATCCTCTGCCGCATACTGCCGCAAAGGTACGGAAGCGTAGGCACGCCTGGTATAAGACACCACCTCCTCCTTTGCGTCATGATACAGCGTCAGATATACTTCACTACACCCGGTAGCAGTATCCACAATCACTTCATCCTCAATAAAATGGAACTTATGTTCACCATTCTCATTGACTATCAGTGTCATATTGAGATAGTCGAGTCCCATCCAGATACCCAGTACATCAGTAGGGTCTGTCTTGACGCCCTCCTCGAACTTGTCGACCGTTTGGGGAACGACAGAAAGAACACCGCTCAAGGCATACAGCACCGCACCGGCAGTTCCATCGGCAGTTACCTCCGAAGCATAATTACTGATGACACGTACCGAAGCGTTTGCCTCTATTTTCGTCTTTGTCTTGTCCTCCACTACCGGCAAGGTTTCCCCTTCATCCGTCACAACAGACCGCAGATAGCCGTCAGCCCCCGAAAAGGCAGTCAAGAATTCCAGCTTCACGGAAGGATAATGATAATCATCATCGCCACAACCAGCCAACAGACAGGCCAATAAAGGCAAAAGCCACCAATCACAGTACTTCTTCATGTATTCATTCTTTTATAGCCGCCAGATAATTCTTCAACGGGTTGGCATACATCAGCAGCATTTTTCCGCGCAGAAAGTCCACGTCCTTATTAGGAATGGAGATACGCTCCAACTGTTGTTCTATATAGGCCGTGAAGCGCTGCTTATCCTCGGCAGTGTAATGGTCGGAAAAATCCTCCTTCCCCTCGAGAAGGTCGTGTGCCACATAATTATTGGGATACATCCGGTAACTGGCATGAATGCGTTTGTCTATCAGTGCAGACATGCGTGCAAAGAGTTCGGGCTTCGGAAGTGAACGGTCCATCTTCGCCAATTCATCATTCATGCAGGCACCCGTCTGGAAATGTACCCGCCCTTTATAGCCGAACAGTCCGGTCTGCATATTCAGCAAGTCGTCAGCCGTCGTTTTCTTATAGCCTTCAATGTCCCGTTTCAGTTGGAACTCCTGCGCTTTCAGGAAGTCGCAAGGGTCGTATTCATAGGAAATGGCAAGCGGAGCTATATTCATTTCCATTAAGCGGTCAATGACGTCGCCTTCACCGCCTATTGCCAGCATCTTCAGCACACTGTCCTGCGTGCGGTCGTTGGAATCCTTGGCACGCCCTTCACGTTGTGCAATCCAGATAGACTGTTTCTTCTCACTGATGGTATAATGCATATAGCGGGACATGCGTGCGGAAGCCTCCAGCATCTGGCGCATGGTCAACGCACGCAGCACGATGAAGGACTTGTTGACACGCACGAATTTCTTAATCCACGGATAGACAAGCAGGTTGTCGCCAATGGCTATCTCTACCGTATCCATACCCTGGTCTACCAAAAGAATGGACAAGAAACCGGAATCGAGAATAATGTCGCGATGATTGGAGATATAGGTATACGCCGCCGACTTGTCTGCCGGCAACGCGGTATGGTCCAAAGTCAATCCATCCGTAGCCTCCTTCGCCAATTTCCACAGAAGCCCATAGCAGAAGGTCTTCTGAAATTCCAGCTTGGTTTTACACGCGCGCATTTTCTGCGACCAGACTTCAAAAGGTACACCAGGCATCACAGTATCCACTGCCTGCCGGAACGCCGCATCGGCAATCAGTTCCTCATAGACTTGAGGAAGTTCCTCATCATGATAAGGACGGATTTCATCAAATTCCACGTTCGCATTCATAATGAATAATGATTAATCCTTAAACTTGTTTTCTATAATATCTGTCATTACATCCTTCATCTCCATTCCGGCAGCACGAACCTGCTGGGGAATAAAGCTGGTGGCAGTCATTCCGGGGGTGGTATTCACCTCCAGCAGATTGATTTTTTCCCCTTCGGTAATGATATAGTCCACGCGGATAATGCCATAGGCCCCGAGTATATCATAAATGGCAGAAGTCAGCGTCTGCACCCGGCGGGTCAAATCGTCCGAGATGCGGGCGGGAGTAATCTCGTCAGACGCACCATTATACTTAGCTTCATAATCGAAGTACTCGTTGTGGCTCACCACCTCCGTAATGGGGAACACTACGGACTTGTCTTTTGTTTTGTAACAGCCGCAGGTAATCTCGGTTCCGTCCATAAAGGCCTCCACCAGTACTTCCTGCGCTTCCGCAAATGCCTTGGCTATGGCAGGTTGTATCTGCTCTTTCGCCGTCACCTTGGTCACGCCGAAGCTGGAACCTCCCAAGCTGGGCTTAATGAAGCAAGGCAGACCGATTTTCTCCATCACATCTTCATCCGTTACCGACTGTCCGCCGCGCAGCAACAACGATTCGGCAATGCGCACACCGAAACCTTTCAGATACTGGTTGCAGGCAAACTTATCGTACGTGAGCGACGCTGCCAGTACTCCGCAACACGAATAAGGGATGTGGAGCATATCAAAATAGCCCTGCAGACGGCCGTCCTCACCCGGAGTTCCGTGGATGGTGATATAGGCAAAGTCGAATGTCACTTTCTCGCCATCCAGCACGAAGCTGAAGTCATTGCGGTCTACCGGAGTCTTAGCGCCGTCGGGCAGCTGTACATGCCAGTCCAGTCCGTGCATTTCTACAATATATAAGGTATACTTCTCCTTGTCGATGAAGGAGTAAATCCCCTGTGCACTACGCAGGGAGACGTGGAATTCGGAGGTATCTCCTCCGGCTACAATAGCAATCGTGCGTTTCATTCTAATTCTCTGTTACTGATATAGCCTCTCCATTTGTCTATCAGCCGGGTCATGTCATCGGGCAATTCCGAAGTGAAGTACATTTCTTCTCCGGTGACGGGATGCACAAACCCCAGCGTCATGGCATGCAATGCCTGCCGCGGACAAGTGTCGAAGCAGTTGTTTACAAATTGTTTGTATTTAGCGAAGTGGGTTCCTTTCAGGATTTCGTGTCCACCGTAACGTTCGTCGTTGAAAAGTATGTGTCCGATGTGCTTCATGTGCACACGGATTTGATGGGTGCGTCCCGTTTCAAGGATACATTCCACCAGTGTGACGTATCCCAAACGTTCGAGCACCCGGTAATGGGTGACGGCATGCTTTCCCTGGTCGTCGGGGAGGACGGTCATCTGCATGCGGTCTCTGGGATTACGACCGATATTGCCGACAACGGTCCCTTCATCCTGCTCTACATTTCCCCAGACCAGCGCCCGGTAACGGCGTTTTGTCGTCTTGTTGAAGAACTGGTTGCCGAGATTCGTCTTGGCATCCGGAGTCTTGGCTATCACCAGCAGGCCGGAGGTGTCCTTGTCGATGCGGTGCACCAGTCCCACATGCGGGTCATTGGCATCATAATCGGGATTATCCTTCATATGCCAGGCTATGGCGTTGACAAGCGTACCGTGATAGTTGCCATGACCGGGGTGCACCACCAGACCGGCAGGTTTGTTCACTACCATCAGATACTTGTCCTCATATACTATATCAAGGGGGATGTCTTCGGGGATGACTTCATTCTCATAGCGTGGACGGTCCATCATCACAGTGATTACATCCATCGGCTTCACCTTATAGCTGCTTTTCACAGCCTTGCCGTTCGCCATCACGAAGCCTGCATCGGCAGCCTTCTGGATGCGATTACGCGAGGAGTTCGTCAAGCGGTCGAACAGATACTTGTCCACCCGCACCATCTCCTGCCCCTTGTCCACCACCACACGGAAGTGTTCATAGAGTTGCGCCTCGTCACCCACCGGCTCTACGTCGTCCAGCTCATCATTATCTATATCATCCGGCAATTCTTCTATCATCACGGCATTTACAATTTGACTATTTACAATTTACGATTGGAGTCAGATGTTTATCAGAACCAGGACTCATCTGCCGCGGAGTCTTCGGACAACACGGGTTCAACGGTACCTCCCACGGCATCCACTCCCAGGGAGTCTGCCTTCAAGGCGCCTCCATCTCCCACCATCAGCGTCAGCACTGCGCCGGTGGGCACTTTCTCGCCGATGGAAAGCTGACGCCCCTTATACTTCACGCCATACACCCAGTCCTTCTCACCCGGAATATACTGTATCTCGGCCAGCTTGAAGCCCGAAGCCAGAATACGCGCTTCCGCCTGCCGCAGCGAACTGTTGTCCGCCACATCGGGCACTATGTGCAGAGGGACTTCAATCGTATTGATTGTAAGATAGATGGTACGTCCTTCCTTTACCTTTTGTCCGGCTGCCGGATTATATTCGAGGATGCAGCCGGCAGGAAGAGTCTTGACATAACTGGAATCCGAAACGATGCAGACCAAGCCGCGGTTACGGAACATTTTCTCGGCTTCCTCCACTCCCATACCCTTCACATCGGGCACTATCACAGCCTCGCCGTGGCGGGTATATATATCCAGTCCTTTCAGCACTCCGAACAGCAATCCCACTACCACAACGGCCATCGCAAGGATGTTCGCCCAGAAGAACCGGTTCTGCCGGAAAGAGAAAAAATCTTTTATTGTCATAATCGATAATGCATTATTTGGGACAAAGATACAATTTTCACCACATAGTACACGGAGTTGGCAATAGTTTTTTCCGGAGAACCGGGCACAATACATAAGAAAAGCTGCAAAAGACCAGAATCAGTCTTTTGCAGCTCCCTTATTTCTTTAATACGAACGAGAACGGCCTATTATGCCTTTACTCCGTTGTATTCGTCAGAAACAGTCAGTTTCTTTCTGCCTTTAGCACGACGTGCTGCCAATACTCTGCGGCCGTTTGCTGTAGCCATTCTCTCACGGAAACCGTGTTTGTTCTTTCTCTTTCTGTTCGAGGGTTGAAATGTTCTTTTCATTACTGTATCTTGTTTTATGTTATTATTCTCACGAATTCGGGCTGCAAAAATAGGTACTTTTTTCAAATAAACCAAGAGATAACTCATTTTCTCTCAAAAGTTTTTGTGTTTTTTACCGAATTCCATTACTTTTGCACCCGCAAACCAGCACTAAAGAAGTAAATACCAATATAATAATATTAAAGACTATAAGTATGATTAATGCCCAAGACATTAAAATCGGAACTTGCATCCGCATGGACGGCAAGCTGTATTTCTGCATCGACTTCCTGCATGTAAAGCCGGGAAAAGGTAATACCTTCATGCGTACCAAGCTGAAAGACGTGGTGAACGGCTACGTTCTGGAACGTCGTTTCAACATCGGTGAGAAACTGGAAGACGTGCGTGTAGAACGTCGTCCCCACCAATACCTCTATCATGACGGTGACAACTACCAATTCATGAACCAGGAGACTTTTGACCAAATTCCCATCGCCCACGACCTCATCAACGGTGTTGACTTCTTGCTCGAAGGAATGATAGTAGACGTGGTATCAGACGCTTCCACAGAAACCGTGCTCTATGCCGACGTGCCCATCAAGGTTCAGCAGAAGATTACCTATACGGAACCGGGACTGAAAGGCGACACAGCCACCAACACGCTGAAGCCCGCCACAGTAGAATCCGGCGCCACAGTCCGCGTCCCCTTGTTCATCAACGAAGGCGAGACTATCGAAATCGATACGCGCGACGGTTCTTACGTAAGCCGCGTAAAAGCATAAGCCCTTTTGGAAATCAGGCAAATGCCCTTTTCATATCATCCCCGGTGCTCCACTTGGCATCCGGGGATTTTTCTTTCCATTTATTCATCTACAAAGCTTAAATGATATATCTTTGCGGAGACAACCAAAACATAAAGCCATACCCATGAGATACTCCGTCATCATCCCCGTATACAACCGCCCCGATGAGGTGGATGAACTGCTGCAAAGCCTGACGCAGCAAAGTTTCAAGGATTTTGAAGTGATTGTGGTGGAGGACGGCTCCTCCATCCCCTGCAAGCCGGTCACAGAGAAGTATCAGGAACTATTGGACGTACATTACTATGACAAGCCCAACTCCGGCCCCGGGCAGACCCGTAACTACGGGGTGGAACGAAGCAAGGGCGAATACCTGATAATACTGGATTCGGACTGCATCCTGCCCGAAGGTTATTTCCTTGCTGTGGAAGAAGAGCTGCAGCACGAAGCCGCCGATGCCTTCGGAGGCCCCGACCGCGCGCACGAATCATTCACAAACATACAGAAAGCCATCAACTACTCCATGACCTCCTTCTTCACCACCGGCGGTATCCGTGGGGGGAAGAAGAAGATGGACAAGTTCTATCCGCGCAGCTTCAACATGGGTGTGCGGCAGGAAGTGTACCAAGCCCTGGGCGGATTCTCGCGGATGCGCTTCGGGGAGGACATCGACTTCAGCATCCGAATCTTCAAGGGAGGATATACATGCCGGCTGTTCCCCGGTGCCTGGGTATACCACAAGCGACGGACAGACTTCCGAAAATTCTTCAAGCAGGTACACAATTCCGGGATTGCCCGCATCAATCTGTACAAGAAGTATCCGGAATCGCTGAAGCTCGTCCACCTGCTGCCGGCTGCATTTACCCTGGGAGTGGCCATATTCCTGCTGGGAACGCTCTTCTGTCCGTACAGCCTGCTGCCCATCGCTCTTTATGCGCTTCTGGTATGCATCGATTCCACTATCCGGAACCGTAGCCTCAGCATCGGGCTCTACTCCGTTGCCGCCTCCTTCATCCAGCTCATCGGATACGGGACGGGGTTCCTGCGCGCCTGGTGGAACCGCTGCATACTTGGCAAGGACGAGTTCGAGGCGTTCAAAAAGAACTTTTACAAATAAGGAGGATTAGGGGTTAAGGATTAGGGATGATATGGAGAAACTGAATATCAACCAGTGGGCTGCAGAGGACCGCCCGCGGGAAAAGATGATGCAGAAAGGGGCGGAAGCCTTGAGCGATGCCGAACTGCTAGCCATCCTCATCGGCTCCGGTAATACGGAAGAAACCGCCGTGACACTGATGCAGCGCATACTCGCCGCCTGCGGCAACGACCTCAACCGCCTGGGCAAATGGGAGGTGCGGGACTTCTCCCGATTCAAAGGCATGGGCCCCGCCAAAAGCATCACCGTCATGGCATCCCTGGAACTGGGCAAACGCCGCAAGCTGCAGGAACGCTCCGGACGTACCGCCATCCGCTCTTCCGCCGACATCTACGAGCTGTTCCATCCCCTGCTCTGCGACCTTGCCACAGAAGAATTCTGGGTACTGCTTATGAACCACGCCGCCAAAGTGATAGACAAGGTACGCATCAGCCGCGGCGGCATCGACCAGACCACCGCCGACGTGCGCAGCATCCTGCGCGAAGCCCTGCTGCAACGCGCCACACAGATAGCCCTTATCCACAACCATCCCTCCGGCAACCCGCACCCCAGCAACGACGACCAGCGGCTGACGGAACTCGTGAGGAAAGCCGCCCAAACCATGAACATACACCTGACCGACCACGTCATCGTCACGGACGGAAGCCATTACAGCTTCAACGACGAAGGATTGCTATAAATAATCCAAGTTACGGACATACTATACGAAAGACAAAAGCGGTCATAACACTAACTATCAGCACATTGTATTTACCTGCTATTTACCAGCTAATGTAAAAGCCGTTACCGCGGTATGTAAAAGCCGTTACCTTATATTGTAACGCCCTTTACCCCATATTGTAAAGACCTTTACCGCCTATTGTAAAAGGAGTTTCCCTAGGGGTAAAGGGAGTTCCCCCAGAGGGTGAAGCGTGTTTCCCCACCGTCAAACCCTTTCTGAAGTAATGAAAAGGAGGGCGTTCCTTTGCATTTTCAATTAAATTCCATAGCTTTGTTCTTTGAAAACCTATATATAAAACCCTACGAATATGACCAAATTTGAAATAGAAGAGAAAATAGTCTCCATGCTCAAGACCGTATTCGACCCGGAAATACCGGTAAATGTATACGACCTGGGACTGATTTACAAAATAGACGTCTCCGACCAGGGAGAAGCCTCCATCGACATGACGCTGACTGCCCCCAACTGTCCGGCAGCCGACTTCATCATGGAAGATGTGCGCCAGAAGGTGGAATCCATCGACGGCGTAACCTCCGCCACCATCAATCTCGTCTTCGAACCCGAGTGGGACAAGGACATGATGAGCGAAGAAGCGAAACTGGAGCTGGGATTCCTTTAAATCAGTTGAAAGTTCAAAGTTGAAAATGGAAAGTTGAAAATGAAGAATGTATATTTCCTCTCGGATGCTCACCTGGGCTCACGAGCCATCGAACACGGACGAACCCAAGAACGGAGGCTGGTCAACTTCTTGGACAGCATCAAGCACAAGGCATCGGCCGTATACCTGCTGGGAGACATGTTCGACTTCTGGTACGAATTCCGTACCGTAGTGCCCAAAGGATACACCCGCTTTCTGGGCAAGCTGTCCGAACTGACCGACCTGGGAGTGGAAGTCCACTTTTTCACGGGAAACCATGACCTTTGGTGCGGCGACTATCTGACCAAGGAGTGCGGCGTCATGATACACCGCGAACCGCTGACCACCGAAATCTTCGGAAAAGAGTTCTACCTTGCCCACGGTGACGGGCTAGGCGACCCGGACAAGAAGTTCAAGATGCTGCGCGCCATGTTCCGCAGCCGTACCCTACAGACGCTGTTCTCTGCCCTGCACCCCCGCTGGAGCATGGAGCTGGGACTGAACTGGGCCAAGCACAGCCGCTTGAAACGCATAGACGGGAAAGAACCCGCATACATGGGAGAAAACAACGAATACCTGGTGCTCTACACCAAGGAATACCTGAAAAGCCATCCCAACATCAACTACTTCATCTACGGTCACCGCCACATCGAACTGGACCTGATGCTGAGCAGTACCGCCCGCATCCTCATCCTCGGCGACTGGATAAACTACTTCTCGTACGCCGTCTTTGACGGCGAGAACCTCTTCCTTGAGAATTTTGTGGAGGGAGAGACGAAGCTATAACCCGCATTTCCAAACTGTTAACCATCATACCATTACCACCCATGAAACCTTTAAGACTGAAAAACATGATTGCCGGATGCCTGCTCGCAGCAGGAGCATTGCCGGTATGGGGACAATCCGGCGCCCCGACACTTGTCATCCGCATTGACGATCTCGGTGCCCTGCATTCCGTCAACGAAGCCTGCATCCAGACCTACCGCTCGGGTATTGCCCGCAGCGTGGAAGTGATGCCCGTAGCAGCCTGGTATCCGGAAGCCATCAAGATGCTGAAAGAAAATCCGGGACTGGACGTCGGCCTGCACCTCGTCATCACCAGCGAGTGGGAGAACGTGAAGTGGCGTCCGCTGACCCACTGCCCCAGCCTGACGGACGAGAACGGCTATTTCTACCCGATGATGTTCCCTAACCCCGCCTATCCGGGACAGTCCATCATGGAGCAGAAATGGGACATCAAGGAGATAGAGCAGGAGTTCCGCGCACAGATAGAGACGACGCTGAAAAGCATTCCGCAACTCAGCCATCTGTCCGGACACATGCTCTCCACCGGTTTCAGCAAAGAAGTGAACGAGCTGGTGCAACGGCTCGCCAAAGAATACAACCTGCCGTCCATCGACCGCATGGACTCCTCCAAGGACTACCGGTTTACCTACATCGGATACGACGGCCCCAAAAGAACCGCCGAAGAAAAGGAGGCCAGCTTCATCAAAGCATTGGAGAAGTTGCAGCCGGGCCAGCGCTACCTTTTCTTAGACCACCCGGCACTGGACAACGATGAAATGAAAACCGTCTTCCACATCGGATATGAGGACGTGGCGCTGGACCGCCAGGGAGTGACCGACCTGCTGACAAGCCCCCGCGTCCGGAAAGCCATTGAGGACAAAGGCATAAAGCTGATTTCCATCAACCAACTGACCAAGGGCCTGCCCCGCGCCGCCGCTACTCCGAAGCTGGACAAGGCCATGAACAGATATCTGGATGCCGTAAAGAAAGCCGGACAAGACCTGCACAGTATCATGATTGTGCAACACGGCAATGTCATTGCCGAAGAATGGATGGGCGAAGGGAAAGAGGATGAGCCTCACATCCTGAACTCCGTCAGCAAGACATTCACCGCCACCGCCGTGGGACTTGCCGCCTCCGAAGGCAGGCTGAAGCTGACGGACAAGGTCATCTCCTTCTTCCCCGACAAGCTTCCGGCAACCGTCAGCGAAAATCTGGCAGCCATGACCGTACGCGACCTGCTGACCATGAACTGCGGGCACGACACCGACCCCACCGGAACGGTACGCAAAAAGGTGGACGCCGATTGGGTGCAGGAGTTCCTTGCCTTCCCCGTGGAGCACAAGCCCGGTACCTTCTACACCTACAACAGCCTGGGAACCTACATGCTCTCAGCCATCGTACAGAAAGTGACGGGCGAGAAAGTGGCGGATTATCTCTATCCCCGTCTGTTCCGCCCGCTTGGCATCGTCAACGCCCGGTGGCAGGAAAGCTCGCAAGGCATCAATACCGGAGGCTGGGGGTTGTACCTCAAAACGGAAGACCTTGCCAAGATAGGACAACTATTCCTGCAGAAAGGAAACTGGAACGGACAGCAGATTCTGCCCGAAGAATGGGTAAAGGAGGCATCTGCCTGCCAAGTGCCCTCACTGCCCGCCGGCATGAAACCGGAGATGCTGAAGAAAGCGAAGATGAGCGCCAAGACAAGCGACTGGCTGCAGGGCTACGGCTACCAGATGTGGCGCTGCCGCCACAACGCCTACCGTGCCGATGGTGCCAACGGACAATACATACTGGTGTTGCCGGACAAGGATGCCGTCATTGCCGTCACCGCCAACATCCCCGACATGCAGGCAGAGCTGAATCTAATATGGAAGTACCTGCTGCCCGCGCTATAAAACGTTTATTCTTATAAATGATTACGAAAAAGTGAAGGTTACCGGAACTTTTTCCCGGCATGGTTGTAGTAACATCATAACATTAAAAACATTAGCGTTATGGATGATATGATTTACAGAAACGACCCGATTGCCGAAGAGAACATAGACCCGCACGGACGTCCGGCAACGGATGAATTCGAGGAATGGAGCGAAGAGGTCTCCGAACGGACAGATACCGGATACAAGGACCAGAAAGTAAAATCCGCCAAGGAACGGGAGAAACGTATCCGGGAGATGGATGAAATTATAAAGAAGGACCTTAAGGAATAATCACCACAGATAGCACAGATTCTCACAGATTAGTCTCTTATACTTGATTTCAGAGCTTCCAATCTGTGAGAATCCGTGTAATCTGTGGTGACTTTCTATTATTTGTATCCGCCAGCCTTGGCTATGCGTTTCGGGATTTCCGTGTTGTCCATCTTACCCACGAACAGCTTGGAGCCTGCACCTACTGCGAATACCGGCACATATCCGGCTGTATGGCCACCGCTGGTCCAGCCTACCATGGCAATCTGGCTCATCACCTTCTTGGCGGCAACGGCCAGGGGCTCAGTCTTGGCATAAAGACTTTCCTCAAACACTACATGCTTGTTCACGAATGATTCTTCGTAAGCATCACGCAGCATCTTCTCCTGCTCCCAGCTCACCGGCAGTTCTTTCCAGAAACCCATCTTTTCTGCCAGGAATTCCTTCATTTCCGGCCAGTTGATAACCTTGCGCATCTTGCGTAAGTCCGTGATGGAACGCGAAAGGATATCCTGAGACTGCTTCTGCTTGGCAAGGGCTTTCAGTTGAAGCTCGTACTTACCGGTACCCAGACCCAGACCGCCGGTTTCATGGTCGGCAGTTACCACAATCAGCGTTTCTTTGGGATGCTTCTTATAGAAGTCGTAAGCCACCTTGATGGCGTTGTCCATATCCACCACTTCCTCAAAGACTGTGGCGGGGTCGTTTCCGTGGCAGGCCCAGTCAATCTTTCCACCTTCAACCATCAGGAAGAAACCCTTGTTACTGCCTTTGGTCAAGAAAGAGATGGCGCTTTCGGTAATTTCGGCCAGTGTCAGGTCGCCTTCCTGGCGGTCGATGGCATAGGGCAGACAAGAAGGCTCTGCCCCTTCTTTCTGGATAAGAATCATCTTGTCCGCCTGGGCAGACTTCGACTTGTATTCGTCAAGGCCTCTTGCAACGGTATAGCCGGCTTCTTCAAAGATAGGGAAGATGCTCGGAGCCTCTTTCTTGTCGGCAGTAGTAGTCGGTTTCAAGAAACCACCGCCTGCATAGAAGTCGAAACCGGCTTTCGGCAGGTCGAGGGCTATCTCGTAATACATACCACGGTCCGGCTGGTGGGCATAGAATGCAGCGGGAGTAGCATGGTCTACACTGACGCTGGTAGTTACCCCAACTTTCTTACCGGACTTTTTGGCTCTCTCGGCCACACTCTGAAGCACACTCTTGTTATCGTCCATACCAATGGCGCCGTTATAGGTCTTTGCACCGGTAGCCAGGGCTGTTCCGGCAGCAGAAGAGTCAGTCACCGAGTTGGTGGCAGAAAAGGTAGTTGCCATGCTGGCAACCGGGAAAGAAGTGAACAGCAAAGGCTTTACACCGATGCGCCCTTCTTGTTCGGCCAGATACATCTCCGTACCGTTCACCTGGTTCACACCCATTCCATCACCGATGAAATAAAACACGTACTTCGCCTGCTGGGCATAGGCCATGCCGCTGGTCAGCAGTACAAAGAACAACACATACATTAATCGTTTCATAAGCAGTTCTTATTTAAAGTTATTCGGAAAATTGCCTTTATTGTTTTTAACCGAGTAACAAAGATAGGTATTTTAAAGGATTCGGAAAACATTTCGCCCCTACAAATACATTACATATTTGCAGGGGCGAAACCACATCCGGACTCCGGGAAGCCGGAACCGGGAAATATTACAGCGATATTACTTCTTCAGAATATCCATCGTGTCCGAAGCAATCATCAGTTCCTCGTCAGTGGGGATTACCACCACCTTCACCTGAGAATCTTCGGTAGAGATAACCATTTCTTCACCGCGTACTTTGTTCTTCTCGGCATCCAGCTTTATGCCCATGAATTCCAGGCCTTCACATGCACCCCAGCGGGCACTTGCCTGATTCTCGCCGACACCACCGGTAAATACCACGATATCCACACCACCCAAAGCAGCGGCATAGGCACCGATATATTTCTTGATGCGGTAGAAGTACATTTCTTCAGCCAGAACAGCCTTCGGATTGCCGGCAGCTACGGCATTTTCCAGGTCGCGCATGTCACTGGATTCACCGAAGATACCCAGCACACCGCTCTTCTTGTTCAGCAGGTTGGAGATGCCGTTGGCATCCAGACCCTCTTTCTCCATGATGAAGGAAACGGCACCGGCATCAATATCACCACTGCGGGTACCCATCATCAGACCTTCCAGCGGGGTCAAGCCCATGCTGGTGTCTACACACTTACCGTCCTTGATGGCAGTAATGGAACCACCGTTGCCAATGTGGCAAGTGATGATTTTCTTTCCTTCCGGCTCTACACCTAGGAACTCGCAGACGCGCTGCGATACGTAGCGGTGTGAGGTTCCGTGGAAACCATAACGGCGTACGCCGTACTTTTCATAAAGTTCGTAAGGCACGGCATACAGATAGGCATGCTTCGGCATGGTCTGATGGAAAGCCGTATCGAACACACCAATCTGCGGAACATTAGGCAGAATGGCAGATATTGCATTTACCCCCTTCAGGTTAGCAGGATTGTGGAGCGGAGCCAGGTCGTTGCAGGCAGTGAAGGCGGCAAGCACTTCCGGCGTCAGCCGTACAGACTCGCTGAACTTTTCGCCTCCATGCACCATACGGTGACCTACGGCATTGATTTCGTCCAAAGACTTGATGGCTCCATATTCAGGGCTTGTCAAAGTGTTCAGGATAAATTCCACACCTACGGTATGCTCTGGAATGTCCCTCTCAAGAACTTTCTTCTCGCCACTGGGCAAGGTGAACTTCAGGAAAGAGTCCTTCAAACCAATTTTTTCGATACCACCCTGGGCGATAACTTCTTTCCGGTCCATATCAAACAATTTGTATTTGATGGACGAGCTACCGCAGTTCAATACTAAGATTTTCATACTATATATCAGATTTAAAAGTTATTCAGCATTCTTTTTGGCAGCAATGGCCTGATTGGCAGTGATGGCAATCATGCGATACACATCCTCGATGGAGCAACCGCGTGAAAGGTCGTTCACCGGACGGGCGATACCTTGTAGGATAGGTCCTACGGCATCAGCATGTCCCAGACGTTGCACCAGTTTGTAGGAGATGTTGCCCACTTCGAGGCTGGGGACAACCAATACGTTAGCATGTCCGGCGATAGAAGAACCCGGAGCCTTGCTTGCACCTACTTCCGGCACCAAAGCTGCATCGGCCTGCAACTCACCGTCGATGGCAATATCGGGAGCCATCTCCTTGGCAATCTTCAATGCCTCAACCACTTTATCCACCACTTCGTGCTTGGCAGAGCCCTTGGTAGAGAAGCTCAGCATGGCAACTTTCGGGTCGAGACCGGCAACTGCCTGGGCTGTACGTGCCGTACATACGGCAATCTGTGCCAATTGTTCTGCATCGGGCACCGGAGTCACAGCCACGTCACCCATCACCAGGATACCGTTCTTTCCATATTCAGGAGCATGTGTCAGCAGCAGCATGGCACCCGAAACGCAAGTGATGCCCGGGGAAGTCTTGATAATCTGCAAAGCAGGGCGAAGTACATTACCCGTAGTGTTGCGTGCACCTGCCAACTGGCCGTCAGCGTCGCCGTTCTTTATAATCAGGCAGCCCAGATAAAGCGGATCGACAACCAACTTGCGAGCCTCTTCGATGGTCATGCCTTTCTTTTTGCGGAGCTCGCAAAGCAGTTGGGCATATTCTTCTTTCTTAGGATGGTCTTCCGGGTCGATAATGGTAGCTTTGTTTATATTTCCCAGCCCCCACTCTTTGGCACAAGCCTCTATCTCGGCAGGTTTTCCAAGGATAATCAAGTCGGCTACTCCGTCAGTCAGGATTTGATTGGCAGCTTTCAGTGTACGCTCTTCCGTACCCTCGGGAAGAACAATTCGTTGGCGGTTTGCTTTGGCACGCTCAACAATTTCGTTAATTAATCTTTGCATGATATTTTAATTGTCTATTAAGAATCGGCAGTATGTGTTATTCACGCCGCAAAAGTACACAATTTTGCAATATCTACATTGCAAACATCGGTCTTTTTACCGTTCAGACCATAATTATTATAATATTTAACATTAGGTATTCCCAGCATTCATGTGTACGCACACGTGCCCCTCTGCAACAAACAATTACCCGTCCGGCAGGAACAACCCGCCCGACTCTACAAACGACATAAAAAAAATCAGGATACAACGATAACAAGCAATACATAGAATACCTACCTTTGCAGCGTTTTCAACGTATAACAATAGGTATTATAATAATATGATTCGTCAATGCGCCATCCTTTTCGGATGCTTAGCTTTGGGTGAACTGATTGTTTTCTTTACGGGTATCAAGTTACCTTCCAGCATCATCGGTATGCTGTTGCTCACCCTATTCTTGAAATTGGGTTGGATTAAACTGCACTGGGTGCAGGGTATGTCCGACTTCCTGGTTGCCAACCTGGGCTTCTTCTTCGTACCGCCCGGTGTAGCTCTCATGCTTTACTTCGATGTCATCGCCTCCGAGTTCTGGCCGATAGTGACCGCTTCCATAATCAGCACCCTGCTGGTGATTGTAGTCACCGGATGGGTTCATCAACTAACACGTAAAATCAAATGAACTTTTTAGAAAACGAATTTTTCCTATTGGCTGTCACCTTCGGGATTTTCTTTCTGGCCAAACTCCTGCAGAAAAAGACCGGCATCATGTTGCTGAACCCCATCCTGCTGACAATTGCCATCCTCATTGTCTTCCTGAAGATGACACATATCAGTTATGAGACCTACAATGAAGGAGGACATCTGATAGAATTCTGGCTGAAACCCGCTGTTGTAGCCCTGGGAGTCCCCCTATACCTCCAATTGGAAACGATTAAGAAACAGCTGCTCCCCATCATGCTGTCACAACTTGCCGGCTGCATTGTGGGAGTTATCTCTGTCGTGCTGATAGCTAAATTGATGGGGGCTTCCGACGAGATTATCTACTCCCTGGCGCCCAAGTCGGTCACTACGCCGATAGCCATGGAAGTAACTAAGTCGCTGGGCGGCATTCCCTCACTTACCGCCGCCGTAGTGGTCTGTGTAGGCTTGCTGGGAGGAATACTGGGCTTCAAGACCATGAAACTGACCCACATCGGCAGTCCTATGGCACAAGGCCTTTCCTTGGGAGCCGCCGCCCACGCGGTAGGAACTTCCACAGCCATGGACATCAGCCGCAAATACGGCGCATTCGCCAGCCTCGGCCTGACCCTGAACGGTATTTTCACTGCATTGCTGACCCCAACTATTCTGCGATTATTAGGGCTACTCTAACAAAATCTTCTTATTTTTGTTATCTATAATCATAACCAACTAAAAACAACGTATGATTTCATTTAAAGATATCGAATTACAAGACAAAGAACTGATTACTTCCTATACACAGAACAGTCCGCGACGGAATTGTGACCTCTCATTCTCCAACCTATGCAGCTGGCGTTTTCTATACAATACAAAGTTTGCCATCATGGACGGCTTCCTCCTGCTGAAATTCTGGGCAAACGATGAACTGGTGTACATGATGCCGATAGGTAACGGAGATTTGACAAAAGTACTGGACGCACTGGTCGAAGACGCACACCGGGAAGGGGAACCTTTCTGCCTGCTGGGAATATGTTCGGGCATGTGCTCGGAACTGGAAGCCTTCATGCCCGGAGAATTCCAGTTCACAGCAGACCGGGACTATGCCGATTACCTCTATCTGCGTACAGACCTCGCCACGCTTGCCGGAAAGAAATTCCAGTCCAAACGGAATCATGTCAACAAATTCAAACGCACCTATAATTACGAATATACTCCCATCACTCCCGACCGCATCCAGGAATGTCTGGACCTGGAAGCCGAATGGTGTAAGGCCAACAATTGCGACCAGCATGAAGGAACGGGCAACGAACGTCGCGCACTGGTCTACGCCCTCCACAATTTTGAAGAACTGGGATTGACCGGAGGCATCCTGCATGTAGACGGCAAAATTGCCGCCTTCACTTTCGGAATGCCCATCAACCAAGATACCTTCGGAGTACATGTGGAAAAGGCCGACACCAGCATAGACGGAGCGTACGCAATGATTAACTATGAATTTGCCAACCATATCCCCGAACAATATGTCTACCTCAACCGTGAAGAGGATTTGGGTATTGAAGGATTGCGCAAGGCCAAACTTTCGTACCAGCCTGCCATTATTCTGGAAAAATACGTGGCATGCCTGAAAGATGAACCGGTGGAAGCTATCAAATGGTGAGAGTAAGGATTAGAGATTAAGGATTAAAAGGATAAGGGATTGATGATACGGGAAAAGGTAAAGAACTTATGGAAGCTCTGTTTCAATGATAGCGAGGAATTTACTGAACTGTATTTTCGGCTCCGCTACAACAATGATATCAATATTGCCATCCAAAGCGGCGAAGAAGTGATTGCCGCCCTACAGATGTTGCCTTATCCTATGACGTTCGAAGGAGAAGATATTCATACGGCCTATATATCCGGCGCCTGCACACACCCTGATTACCGTAACCGGGGCGTAATGCACGAGCTGTTATCACAAGCCTTTGCACGGATGCTACACAATAATGTCGCCTTATCCACCCTGATACCGGCAGAACCGTGGCTGTTCGACTACTATGGCCGCAGCGGTTATGCCCCCGTATTCCGCTATGCCGAAGAGACCTTTATCGCTTCCGGTACACCGACAGCCGATATGGGCCTTACTTTGGAAATGTCTGCCGAATATACTGAAAAAAGATATGAATATCTCGACCGGAAATTGCGGGAGCGCCCTTGCTGCATCCAGCATACGGAAGAGGATTTCCAGGTTATCATTGCCGATTTACAACTGGGACAGGGCTTCGTTTGCACATTGAGCAATGGGGAGGAAATCACGGCTTTGGCCATTACCTATCCGATAGGGAAAGCCAACTGGCGCATTGGAGAAATCGTGTCGGATACTCCCACAACAAAAACTTTACTGCTTCAACATATCTGCCAAAGCCTGAATCTCCCGTCCATCCGGGTTCTCACTCCTCCCGCTACCGGTGAAAGCCAACTTTTGGGTATGGCACGCATCATCAATGCCAAAACCATGCTGCAACTCTATGCTACGGCCCATCCGGAACTGGAACTCAGCATTCATCTCACCGATGAGCAGGTCAGTGCCAATAACGGCTACTACTACCTGAACAATGGTAAATATATGAATAGTGCCAAGCGTCTGCCGGGCAGCCACTTGGCACTTACAATCGGTGAACTCACCGAAAAAATATTTGCAACATCAAGCCCATATATGAGCCTGATGTTGAACTAGCATTACAATCCGCTGAAGTCGACTCCCTCAAATACCAGCGAAGGAATCTGCCATGAACGGTTCGGTTGAGGGTCATTGCCCACAGCAACCAAGGAATTCCATAAAGTAACCATGTTACCCGTCACATTCATTTCGTTGACGGGCTGTGTCAGCTTGCCGTCTTCAATAAGGAAACCCTCTATACCATAAGAGAAGTCACCGGTACTGCTATTGCTGTTACCGCCATTGAAGCCCGTAACCAAGATGCCTTGTTTAATATCTGCAACCAATCCGTTCAGGTCCTTATCGCCCGGTGTCAGAATTAGACGTGAAGGTGCACTGATAGTAGGAGCTATATCCATCTTCTTACCATTGTAGGTATCGATGAAATAAGTTTTCAGCACGCCTTTGTCAAAAACAGTGCGGGGTTCGGTAGCCACACCCTCATTATCGAAATAGCGTGAACCGTTTGCACCGATAGCATGCGGCTCGTCACGCAACGTGAAGAGGTCGGAAGCCACTTTCGTATCCAGCTTATCCATCAGGAAGGAGTTCTTTTGTTGCAAAGCACTGCCATACAATGCACTTAGCATCGGACTGAGCAGGTTTCCCACATTCATAGGGTCAACCACCATTGTATATTTACCCGACTTTGCTTTCTTCTGTCCCAGCTTGCGCAATACGCGTTCCAATGCCTTGGCACCGATTCCCGTCTTCGTCAATTTATCATAGAACAGAGCCGAGTCGTACCAGTAATCCTGAGGGCGAGCTTCGCCTTCTCCCTTAATGGATACACTGGCTGAGACAGAGAACCAGGTACTCTTCGACTCGCCTTCAAATCCGTTGCTTATCAAACGATAGGAAGAACCCTCGCCATCACTATAAGAAGAATCAACCGAAATGATACGCTCATCCTTGCCCAATACCTCCTCTGCAGCAGCACGGGCAATCGCCACTTTATCATCCGGGTTGACTTCATAGAGTTTCTTATCAAAAAGCTGCAAGTCAGGCTTGCCTCCTTTATAGTAGCGTGCAGGGTCGGCCAGCATACGCGACTCATCCACCGCCAGATAGCGGGTAGACTCTATACCATTCGTGATAAGAGTTTCCAATTCTTTCTTATCCAGCCGATTGGTGGAAAAAGAGCCGAAACGTCCGTCCACATAAAGATTCAATCCCAAACCATTCTCCGTAGACTGCTGCAAACGGTCCATTTTGCCGTCACGCAGTTCAAAAGAAGAATTAGAATTTGTATATAGCACCAGTTTGGCTGCCTGGCAACCGTTCTTCAAGGCATATTCCATTGCCCATTGTGCCAATTTCTTATTGTCGTCTGTAATCATGTCTTTAATTGATAGTTGATAATTAACTTTCTCCTCCTACAGTCAGCTTGCTGACTAGTGCCGATGGCATACCGCAGGTAACGGGACAAGACTGACCGTCTTTACCACAAGTCCAAGTACCGTTGTCAATCTTATCGTTATTTGCCACCATCGTGATGTCAGCCAATGCTTTCGGACCATTACCGATGATATTTATATCCTTGACGGGCTGCGTCAGCTTGCCATCCTCAATCAAGTAACCCGACTTCACAAAGAAGGTAAAGTCTCCGGCACCGATTTGCACCTGGCCATTGGTAAACTGGTCACAATAGATACCTTTCTTCACGGTGGAGATAATGTCCGCTTCCTTCATATTGCCGGCTTCCATATAAGTGGCACGCATACGGGGGATAGGAGTATTACGGAAAGTATCGCGACGTCCGTTTCCGGTAGGAGCCACCCCGTAATGCTTGGCACTGATGCGGTCGTGCAGATAGCTGGTCAGGATACCTTCTTTCACAATATAGGTCTTCTGGCCTTCCACACCCTCATCGTCAAAGTTCACGGCTCCGCGGTTGAAGGCAATGGTACCATCATCCACCACATTGATATGCTCGTTGCACACCTTCTTGCCAAACAAGTCGCAGAAGATGGAAGTACGCTTACGGTTAAAGTCAGCCTCAAAAGCATGTCCTATGGCTTCGTGTAACAAGATGCCCGAACCACCCGCTCCCATCACGACAGGCATTTCACCGCCTTTGGGCTTCACTGCCTTGAACAAGATGGAGGTCTTATCCACAGCTTCACGCGCAAGGGTATCCACAATATCGTCCGTCATGAATTCAAACCCTTTGCGGTAAGAACGACCGGCATAACCGTTCTCCATTTTTCCATTCTCTTCCATAATACACACGGCCATGAAAGAGACCATTGGGCGGTAATCATAGTAGCTCACGCCCTCTGAGTTACAGAATAAGACATGAGAAGTACTGTCTACAAGAGACGCCTGGACCTTGCGCACCCGGTTGTCCAGAGAAAAAATCTTTTCGTTCAGTTTCTCCAGATAAGGAATCTTTGCCTTAAGGCTCACGTCTTCCCAAGGTTCGGTGACGGCATAACGGCTTTTGGCAATCGTCTTCTCCGTCAGCCCCACAGGCTTTCCGGCCTTACCCGAAGAAGCTATACGGGCAGCCGTACGGGCAGCACGCAGCATTTCTTCTACGGTCACGCCTTCTACATAGGCATAGCCAGTCTGGTCGCCTGCTAATACGCGCACGCCCATACCGAAGTCAATGTTGGCTCCACAATTGTTTACTTTACCGTCCATCAGAACCACACTATTATTAAACGTGTGCTCAAAATAGAGGTCGGCATAATCTCCGCCTTTTTCCAGAGCGGCAGCCATCACTTTCTTCAAGTCAGCTTCCGTCACGCCAAAGTGAGCCATTGCCGAAGCTACGGCAGACTGATTATCTGCTCCTCCCAAAGCTCCGCGTACTGACGCAGGCATAGCCAACGAGGGTACTGCCAGCGAGCCTAACATCGCCAGACTTCCCGTCCGTAAGAAATTTCGTCTATCCATCCTTTTCAGTTATTAGTTATAAGATATTGTTTTTATTTTATATCATAGTTATATGACGTAAAAATAGGGGATTTTGTCACACCTCAGCTTTCCTTTGTTAACAAACTTTCCAATTCCTCAGCATTTAGGCGCAGATAGAATTGTCCTTTATAAGCCACTGAAATACCTCCGGTCTCCTCCGATACAATGATAGCATGCGCATCAGACACCTGGGAAATTCCCATGGCAGCACGATGCCTCAGCCCCAGTTCCTTAGGAATGTCCAGATTATGGGAAACAGGCAGGATACATCCCGCCGCTTTGATACGTTTCTTACTGATAACCATCGCTCCATCGTGCAACGGACTGTTCTTAAAGAAAATATTCTCAATCAGACGCTGGTTTATATCGGCATTGATAATTTCTCCCGTACGCACCACATCATCCAAAGGCAAATTATGTTCAATGACAATCAAGGCACCAACCTTCTGCTTCCCCATGCTGATACATGCCATTACCACCGGCATGATGTCGTCATGTTCCAACTTCTCTTTCTTATTGCCGGTGAAGAAGCGTACCAGCGCACTGGCATGCTGATGCGAGCCGAGTGTCAGCAAGAAGCGCCGTATCTCGTCCTGAAACAAAATGATAAGCGCCAGCACGCCCACACTGACCAGCTTGTCGAAGATGGAGCCGAGCAATTTCATCTCCAGCACCTGCGACACCACCAGCCATATCAGGATAAACACCAGGATACCCGTAAACACATTGATAGAGCCGGAGGCTTTCATCAGCTTATACGTATAGTACAGCAAGAAAGCCACTAACAGAATATCTATAAAATCTTTTATTCCAAATTCAAAAAACACGATATTGAATGATTAGGGGTTAGGGATTAGGAATTATTTCGCATGGCTTGCACAATCCGTACGGTTTCCACGGCTTCTTTCACGTCGTGTACGCGGAGGATGTCAGCACCTTTCAGCAAACAGATGGTATCGAGCACCGTAGTACCATTCAGCGCCTCCTGAGGAGTAATGTCCAACAAGCGGTATATCATCGATTTACGTGAAACGCCTACCAGCAAAGGCAACTCAAAAATACGGAACTCTTCCAGATGGGACAGCAATTCATAGTTATGCTCCATTGTCTTTCCAAAGCCGAAACCGGGGTCCAGAATGATGTCTTTTACACCTAAGTCACGTAATTGCTGCACCTTGCGCGCAAAATACAAGAAAACCTCTTTCAGAAGATTGTCGTAATGAGGATGCTGCTGCATACTTTGCGGAGTGCCTTGCATGTGCATCATAATATAAGGTACGTTCAATGCCGCAACGGTATGGAACATATTCGCATCCATCTCACCGGCCGCAATATCATTGATGATGGCAACACCATACTCTTCCACACACATTCTTGCCACATCCGCCCTAAAAGTGTCTACCGACACCACAGCATCCGGCTGTATCTCAAAAAGTATTTTCAGGCCCATACGCAACCGTTCCATCTCTTCCCTGGCAGAGACATTGTCGGCATTGGGACGGGAAGAGTAAGCGCCTATGTCAATAATGGCCGCTCCCTCCGAAACTATCTGTTTCACCCGGCGTGCTATTTCTACCTCTGTCTGTGTGCGGCTACCGGCATAAAAGGAATCGGGAGTAACGTTCAGTATGCCCATGACACGGGGTTGAGAGAGGTCGAGCAGCGAACCGTTGACATTTATATATCGGGCAGTTGTAATTTCCATAGGCAGTCTGTTCTATATAGTACCTGCAAATGTAAACAAAAAAGTGGTTTCAAAATACATAAACTCATAAAACTGATAAGTTTTTTGCTTGTACCCGGGAAGGGAGAGGATTAAAACTATATCTTTGCACGATGGTTTACCACAGATTACACAGATTCACACAGATTGATTTAATTATAAAGTCATGGATATAACAGCTATACATCAGATATTCCTAACATGCACCAGTGTCACTACTGACAGCCGTAACTGCCCCCAAGGCTCTTTATTCATTGCGCTGAAAGGCGAGTCGTTCAACGGAAATGCCTTTGCCGCCCGAGCGCTGGAAAGCGGAAGTGCTTATGCCATAGTAGATGAAGAAGCCTATGCCCCCGCAGGCGATACACGATACATCGTGGTGGAAAACAGCTTGAAGACCTTGCAACAACTTGCCAATTACCACCGTCGGCAGATGCGTACACCCATCATCGGCATTACGGGTACAAACGGAAAGACTACTACCAAGGAACTGATGTCCACCGTACTTTCGCAAACTCACAACGTGCTCTATACCTTGGGAAATTTGAACAATCACATCGGTGTTCCCCTCACCTTGCTTCGCCTGCGCCCTGAACACGACCTTGCCGTGGTGGAAATGGGTGCCAGCCACCCGGGAGACATCAAGGAGCTGGTAGAGATAGCCGAACCTGACTACGGGATCATTACCAACGTAGGAAAAGCCCATCTGGAGGGATTCGGCTCTTTTGAAGGAATCATCAAGACCAAAGGAGAGATGTACGACTATCTGCGGACGCGGAAAGAAGCTACCATCTTTATCCATAACGACAACCCCTACTTGAAAAAGATAGCCTACGGACTCCACCAGATTGCCTACGGCAGTGAGGACGGGCTGTACATCAACGGACACGTCACCGGCAATTCTCCTTACCTCACCTTCGAGTGGAAAACGGACAACGAAAGCAAATATCACGAAGTACAAACCCGGCTTATCGGTGAATATAACTTCCCCAATGCTCTGGCAGCTGTCACCATCGGACATTTTTTTGGTGTGGAACCGGAGAAAATAGACAAGGCACTGGCCGGATATACCCCGCAAAACAACCGTTCACAACTGAAAAAAACAGCGGACAACACACTGATTATCGATGCCTATAATGCCAATCCCACAAGCATGATGGCTTCCATCAGCAACTTCCGGAACATGCAGGCCGAAAACAAAATGCTGATATTGGGAGATATGCGGGAGTTGGGTAAAGACAGTGCCGACGAGCACCAGAAGATTGCAGACTATCTGGAAGAATGCGGATTCAAGGATGTAGTTCTTGTAGGGGAATTGTTTGCCGCCACACGCCACCCTTATCAGAGTTATCCCGATGTGACCGCACTCATCGCAGAGCTGCAAAGGGAGAAACCTTGTGGGAAAACTATTCTGATAAAAGGGTCGAACGGCATCAAGCTAAGTTCCACAGTTGAATACTTATAATCCTATTTCATCCTTGGCCTTAAAATAAAATAGCCGACCATTGATGCAAGCACCGCTCCCGTGGTATTGGCCGCAAAATCCAGCCAGTCTCCGCCACGGTATGTCGTGCAGTATTCTTGCAGCAACTCCACCATTCCGCTGAACAAAACGGGACAGACAAACGCCCCTGCCCATGCATGCCATAAAGGGGCGTTGTCTCTCCGGTGAGCGCGAAGAAACTCCAGCCACAGCATTCCTGACATGCCGAAATACATACAGATATGCACCACCTTGTCTATATTGGGAATCTTGCTTATTTCTGTAGAAGGCGGTTTAAAGAATGAAAGATAAATCACCGTCAGAATAATAAAAAGCGACACCGGATATTTCTTAATATAATATAGCATATACCAAATTATCAACGAACTGTGCGCAAAAGTACAGAACATTTTCTATATTTGCATGTTTTAGCTGGTATTAATAACGAATTGAAAGAAAAATCTACGTTTTATGACAAAAAGTGACAGAGCCAACTTCGGAAGCAAATTAGGCGTCATACTTGCCTCGGCAGGCTCCGCAGTCGGTTTAGGCAATATCTGGCGTTTCCCGTTTGAGACCGGGAATCACGGAGGTGCGGCATTTATCCTTGTATACTTGGTTTGCGTGCTCATTCTCGGCATCCCCATCATGATTGCAGAATTCCTCATCGGCAGGCGCTCGCGTGCCAATACGGCAAGGGCTTATCAGAAATTGGCACCCGGCACGCATTGGCGCTGGGTAGGACGTATGGGCGTACTGGCCGGATTCCTTATTCTGGGATATTACTCCGTTGTGGCAGGATGGACGCTTGAGTTTATCGGCGAAGCGGCTACCAACAGTTTTGCCGGGAAGTCGGCAGCCGATTTCATCGCATCCTTCAACAGCTTTGTCAGCAACCCCTGGCGTCCGGTCATCTGGCTGGTGCTGTTCCTGCTGGCCACCCATCTCATCATTGTCAAAGGAGTGGAAAAAGGTATTGAAAAATCAGCCAAAATCATGATGCCAATGCTATTTGTCCTATTGATAATCCTTGCCATCTGCTCCATATCCCTGCCCGGAGCAGGAGCAGGCATTGAATTCCTGTTGAAACCGGACTTCAGCAAAGTGGACGGCAATGTGTTCCTTGGAGCCATGGGCCAGGCATTTTTCTCCTTGAGCTTGGGGATGGGATGTCTCTGTACATACGCTTCTTACTTCCGCAATGATACGAACCTGCCCAAAACGGCACTCAACGTGGCGGCTATCGACACCATGGTAGCCATTTTGGCAGGATTCATCATCTTCCCTGCCGCCTTCTCTGTAGGCATCAAACCGGATGCGGGTCCCAGTCTGCTATTCATCACCTTACCTAATGTCTTTCAGCAAGCGTTCGGCAATATTCCCTGGCTGGCGATACTGCTGTCTCTGATGTTCTATATCCTACTGGCATTGGCAGCACTTACTTCCACCATTTCCCTGCACGAAGTGGTAACTGCCTATCTACATGAAGAGTTCAAGTTCTCACGCAGCAAGGCAGCCAGATACGTGACAGCGGGCTGTATTTTCTTAGGAGTATTCTGCTCACTGTCTCTCGGTATCGGCAAAAGCTATACCGTATTCGGGCTAAACCTATTCGATTTGTTCGACTTTGTAACGGCCAAGCTAATGCTACCGTTAGGCGGTTTCTTCATTTCCATCTTCATAGGCTGGTATCTGGACAAGAAAATCGTATGGGAAGAAGTCAGCAACAATGGCACTCTGAAAGTATCCGTCTACAAGCTATTGATATTCATCCTGAAATATATTGCTCCGATAGGAATTGCACTGATTTTTATCAATGAACTGGGTTTTCTGAAATAGGCCATCATGCAGAACCCCTTTAAAGAATTCCTTTATTTCTCCCGGGGAGAAAGGCGCGGAATACTGGTTTTGATTACCGGCATTATTCTCGTCTTTCTCTCCGGGTATATTTATATATACCAAAGAGAGAACCGCCCCCTCTCCGATGAAGTAATCCGGCGGCAGGCCACTGCCATGGCAGAATACGAATCGTTCATCGCATCCATACAAGAAAAGGAACAAAAATGGGACAACAGACTTAAACCTTCCTCCCAAAAACAACCGACAACCGTCTCCTTGGCCCGTTTCAATCCCAATATCGCCGACTCCGTCATTTTTTGCCGACTGGGACTGCCCGGATGGATGGCGCGGAACATACTCCGCTACCGTAGTAAAGGAGGGAAGTTCCATAAGGCAGAAGATTTCCGGAAAATATATGGAATGACAGAAAAACAATATCAGACACTCCTACCCTATATCCACATCACTCCGGAAGACACAGAAACAAGAACCGTCCAGTTATACAGCTCTCCTGCAAGCAATGACAGCGCCGTTACTTTCCGAATTGCACCGGAAAAATATCCGTCTGGGACCCTTGTCGACCTGAACCGCGCCGACACCACAGAACTGAAGAAAATACCAGGCATCGGTAGTGGCATTGCCCGTCTAATCATCGGTTATCGGCAACGCTTGGGAGGATTCTACAACATCACGCAATTACAAGAAATCCATTTGGACACCACCCAATTGCAGTCCTGGTTTTCCATCGACACCCGGGCCATCCACCTCATCAACCTGAACCGTAGTAGCATAGAGAGGCTGCGCCACCATCCTTACATCAACTTCTACCAGGCAAAGGCCTTTGTAGAATACCGGAAGAAGAAAGGCGACCTTCATAGTCTGAAACCTTTTGCACTTTACGAGGAATTCTCCGATACCGATTTGGAGAAAATCAGTCACTACGTTTGCTTTGAATAACAGCATCATGCAACATTTTTCAATGTCTGATGCAACCTTTTCACCAGTCATTTCGTCTAACAAGCAGAAACACCCTAAAAACAGGAAGGCCTACTGCAATAAGGATTAGAACCATCGTATCAATATGAAAAAATTAATGATTATAACCATGCTGCTGGGCAGTATGGCACAGAATGCTTTTGCTCAAAAAATAGAAATAAAAGGAACCGTCCGCGATGCTTCCGACAAGAGTATAGAGTATGTCAATGTGGTATTACAGACCATCGACTCTACTTTTGTCGCCGGTGTGACCACAAGTCCAGAAGGAGAATTCATCTTCAAGAACACGGCTACCGGAGATTACAGACTTGTTCTTTCCAGCATCGGGTATAATACCGGATACATCACCCTCAATGGAGTAAAGCGCCATACCGACCTTGGACCAATCGTATTAGACAGTGCTTCTATCGCACTGGAAGGAGTGACTATCACCGGCTCCAGCCAAATCAGCCGTGCAGACCGCAAACTGGTTTTCCCATCCGAAAGACAAATGAAAACTTCCACAAACGGAGTGAATCTGTTGCAGGAACTGATGCTGCCACGTATTCTGGTCAACCCCATGAACAATGAGATTGGATTGTCCGGCGGTGGAGAACTGCAATTACGCATCAATGGAGTCAAAGCCGAAATAGACGAGATAAAAGCCATTCGCCCTGCCGACATTATACGTATAGAGTACCATGACAATCCGGGACTGCGCTACGGTAATGCCGAAGTCGTTTTGGACTACATAGTGCGCCGACCTAAAACGGGCGGAAACTTCGGTGCCGACATTTCCCAAGGGTTGAACACGATGTGGGGAAACTATAATCTGTACGGCAAAGTAAACCACAAAAAATCAGAATTCGGCTTCTCCTATTACATGGGACCGCGGGATTTTAACGGCATGTACCGCGACAATGAAGAAGAATTCCACCTGGCAGACGGCACTACACTCAGACGCCTGGAGAAAGGAGAGCCCAGCAAGGCAACCATGTGCCAGCACAACCTAAACGTAAATTATAGTTTGCAGGCTTCTGAGAATTCCCTTTTCAGCGCCACCTTCCGCCTTCGAGGAAACAATCAGCCACACTGGGATTATAAAGGAACTCTCTATAATGCCAATGATGAAACGGACGTGGTAGACATGACCGACCGTACCGACCAGAGCTGGACACGTCCCTCACTGGATTTGTACTACCAACAGAATCTGAAAAACAAGCAAACCCTGGTATTCAATGTAGTAGGCACCTACAATCGGGAAAAATCGCAGCGGCTCTACCAAGAAAGCACCCCGGGGAACATATTGACCGATATTGACAACAATATCCGAGGCAACAAATACTCCCTGATTGCCGAGGCCATTTATGAGAAGCAATATTCCAAGGGGAACGCATTGAGCTTCGGTCTGAGCCATACACAGTCCTACTCTAACAATGAATACAGAAACGGGCATTATTATGAAACCAATATGCACCAAGGAAACACATACATATTCGGAGAATACCGTGGAAAGATAGACAAACTAAACTACCGGCTGGGAGTGGCCATGACTCGTTTCTACTATAATCAGAGCGGCAAGGACAAATCTACCGAGAACTACAGTTTCAACCCGAGTATCGTTCTGCACTATGCCATGTCAGACAACTCCTACCTCCGCTGGAAGGGAAACATCTATAACGCTTCTCCTTCATTGGGCGACCTCAGCGATGTGGAGCAAGCAGTGGACTCATTCCAGATACGTCGTGGCAACCCGCATCTGAAATCATATATGTGCTATCATACGGAACTGACTTACGAATGGAAAAAAGGCATCTTTTATACCAATCTATGGGGAGCCTATGACTATCGTCCCAATGCCATTATGGACGAGAAGATTCAAGAAGGCAACAAAATAGTGCAGACTTGGGACAATCAGAAGGATTGGCAGAAACTCTCCGGACGTGCCATGCTCCGCGTAGGACCCATCCGCGACATTCTGCAATTTTCTTTTACGGGCGGTGTCAACCATTACATGAGCCATGGCAATCACTACTCACATACCTACACCAACTGGTTTTGTGAGGCAGAAGCCTCATTAAACTACAAACAGTTCTCTCTGTTCTGGCAGATAAACACCAATTGGAACAATTTCTGGGGAGAAACCCTCTCGGGAGGAGAAAACATCCAGATGTTAGCTGTATATTACAAGCATAAGAATCTTCGGGTAGGAGTCGGTGCATTCAATCCTTTCACCGACAACTATAAAGTACAAAGCGAAAACTGGAATAAATTCGCATCCTACAAGACAAATAATTATATAAAAGAAAGCTCCCGCATGTTCCTGGTGAACTTTTCCTACAACTTCTCGTTCGGCCGCAGTTTCAAGACAGCACAGCGGAAGGTAAACAACAGTGACAATGACTCGGGAGTAATGGGCACGGGGAAATAGGCTCAGACCATTTTATTGATTTCCCCGTCAATCAGATGTATCGTCCGGTCGGTGAGCTGCGCCAGTCCTTCATCATGGGTTACGATAACAAACGTTTGTCCGAAACGGTTACGTAAATCAAAAAAGAGCTGGTGCAGTTCTTCCTTATTATGGGTATCCAAGCTGCCGGAAGGTTCATCTGCCAGCACCACTGCTGGATGATTGATGAGAGCACGGGCCACCGCCACACGCTGCTTCTCACCTCCCGACAACTCATTCGGCTTGTGGGAGGCCCGTTCGGCAAGCCCCATGAATTCAAGAATTTCCGTAGCCGCCTCCTTGGCTTCCTGCTGTCCTCTTCCGGCAATGAAGGCTGGTATCATTACATTCTCCAAAGCCGTAAACTCCGGCAGCAGTTGATGGAACTGGAACACAAAGCCGATATGGCGGTTGCGGAATGCGGAAAGTTCCTTCTCCCTCATACGGTTGACTTGTGTACCGTCAATAACCACCGAACCGCCATCCGGCATATCCAACGTACCCATGATTTGCAGCAAGGTAGTTTTACCCGCTCCACTGGGGCCTACAATGCTGACAATCTCCCCTTTCTCTATCTCCAGGTCAATACCCCGCAACACTTGCAGGTTACCGAAACTCTTCGTTATATTCTCTAAATGAATCACTAGGCTATTTACAATTTGACAATTTACTATTTACTATTTGATAGTTTTCTTTCAAGTGCTATTACTATAGTCTTTTAATTACATATTCGGCCAAATAGCAGCCAAAAACTGCGGGCATGTAGCTCACTGTTCCACAGGTGGACTTCTTGTTCATCTCGTCGTCCGTCAGCAAAACGGCATTCGGATCAGCCTGTTCGGTGCTGAAAACAACTGGAAGTTTCCGCTTTATGCCCATTTTTTGCAGACGCTTACGCACAGCCTTGCTCAACCCGCAATGATAGGTATCCCAGATATCGGCAAAGCGCACTTGCGAAATGTCACTCTTTGCTCCTGCCCCCATGCTGGACACTATCTTGATATGCCGCTTCATGCTTTCCGCTATCAAGTGGCATTTTGGAGCAAGCGTATCGATGGCATCCACCACAAAATCATAAGCCGCATCATCCAGCAGTTCCGGTATGTTCTCATCTTTCAAGAATACGGGCAACACTCTCAGTTCCAGAGCCGGATTAATGTCCCTGAAACGTGATGCCAATATCTCCGCCTTCTTTTGCCCCAGGGTAGAATGCAGAGCCGGCAACTGACGGTTTATATTCGTAGGCTGCACGGTATCGGCATCGACAATCGTCATCCGCCCCACTCCGGCACGGCATATCATCTCGGCCGCATAAGCACCTACACCACCCAGTCCTACGACAAGTACATGTGCCCGGCGCAGGCGTTCCATTTTTTCATCTCCTAATAAAAGTTGCGTTCGTTGTTGCCAATCTTCCATTTTCACCACAGATTACACGGATTTACACAGATTTTTGTCAATTATCAATTGTCAATCGTCAATTCTTCTTGAACCATTTATAGAACCATTTGCCTACCTTCTCGTAGTGCTGCGACTCGTTGTTGCCACGCGGGTTGGAGAAGGATACCGCATCCTGCGGCTCGCCCAGTTGGTCGGGATAGAGTACTATCAGGCTGTTATTTGCAAAGTACTTGCTGATTTGTGCCGGTAGCTTCTCGAAGGAGCTGTCATAGGAGATGGAGCCGCGGCGGGCGCTGATGATGACCAGCAGATGGTCGAAATTCACTTGTCCGGTCAGTATCAGCAGGTCTCCCCAGTCGTCCAGGCGGGAAAAGTCTGTCAATGTCTGTCCATATTTGGCTTTCACCAGCCCTTGAAGATGGGCGGTAGTCTCTTCATTGGCATAAAAATGCACCCGACAGCCCAAAGTACTCCCCAACCGGCAGAAATGTTCCACCCACTTCAGGAATCCCGCCTCATACTCGGCTTTCGGAGGTACCGCCACAATCACCCGCCTAATTGTGTTAATGGGCATCAGGAACTTGGAAACCATCACCTCGCGATGCAAGCCCTTCAGCAGATTCTCCGTCAGCATACCGAAGAATGAATCCACAATATTGACTTTACGGTGCAGACCTATAATGACATCCGTTGCCGCATATTCTTTTGCTGTATGGATAATGCCCGAAGCGATATTCAAGTCGTAACGCGTGATTTGCCTCAACGGCACATCTGCCGAGGCCGTTATCATGGCAGCCTTTTCCAGATAGCGTTTCCCACGCAATTCGGCACTTTCAGAACTGCTATCGTCGTTGATGACATTCAGTGCCAACAGATTATCCCGTTGTTTCGGGTCGCGTATCACCAAAGAAAGATTTATCAGGTCTTCAATCGTATCGGGGTTGGCTATCGGAATCAATATCTTCTCCGCTTCCACGGAGCGGTTTTCTTCCAGATGCGCCTCCTCCATGGCAATCTTCCGTGCGGCACGCTCCGTAATGAACGAGCTCACAATGCAAGTTACAAGAATCAGCAGGACGGTACCATTCAAAACATCATCGTTCAGCAAGCGTTCCCCATTGGGCAGAATGATGTTGTACCCCACCAACACAGCCGCCAGCGTTGCCGCTGCTTGTGCATTGCTCAATCCGTACATCAGCTCCCGTTCAATCCCTCCCATCTTATATATTTTCTGCGTCAGCCAGCAGGCAATCCATTTACCTGCCAATGCCACCACAATCATTACAGCCGCTACTTTCAGAGCATCGCCATGACCGAAAATCACATGCACATCAATCAACATACCCACGCCTATCAGGAAATAAGGAATAAACAAGGCGTTGCCCACAAACTCCAGATGGTTCATCAGCGGAGAGACATGCGGAATCAGCCGGTTCAATACCAAACCTGCAAGGAAAGCACCCAGGATGCCTTCCATCCCCACAAACTCCATCAATCCGGCTCCGAGGAAAACCATGGCAAGCACAAATATGAACTGCATCACATTGTCATCGTACCTCCGGAAGAACCAACGGCCTATGCGTGGAAACAGATATACAATCAAAATACCCAGGAAGATAACCTTTATGACAAGCCATACCCAGAAGAAGCCGTCCGACTCCCCCTTGAACATACCACCCACAACGGCCAGAACCAGCAAAGTGAGTGTATCCGTAACCGCCGTTCCTCCCACTGCAATACTCACACTGCGATGCCGCGACACACCGTAACGAATCACGATGGGATAGGCCACCAGTGTATGCGATGCATACATACTTGCCAGTAGGACAGAGGTCAGTACCCCGTACTTCAACAAAGCTATATTCGTTACCAAGCCTATGCCTATGGGCACAATAAAAGCCAAGAGCCCCAGAACAAGCGCTTTGCCCCGGTTCTGTTTGAAGTCCCCCATATTCATTTCCAGACCGGCAAGGAACATGATGTAATACAAGCCTACTTTGCCGAAAAGCTCAAAACTGCTGTCACGCACCAAGATATTGAAACCATGCTCCCCAATGACAAGCCCCGCCAGTATCATTCCGATAATGTGCGGAATACGAAGCTTATTCAACAATATGGGAGCAAACAATATAATGAGGAGTACAAGGAGGAATATCCATGTAGGGTCGGTGATGGGAAGTTTCAAGCTGAAGTCAAACCAATCCATAGGCTATAAGTTTTAGGTTTTGAATGCAAAATAACGAAAAACTTTTCACTTTATGCGGTGTTATACAGCATTTTGTTATAAATTTGCGACCAATTCTATCTTTTTAGAGATAGTATTTCACTTTTTTATAAACTTAATTTAAAACAAAAGAAAAATGAAAGTAGCTATTGTTGGAGCAAGCGGAGCCGTGGGACAAGAGTTCCTGCGAGTGCTCGATGAAAGAAATTTCCCGTTGGACGAGTTAGTATTGTTCGGTTCTAAACGCAGTGCCGGAACCAAATATACCTTCCGCGGTAAACAGATCGAGGTGAAACTCTTGCAACACAATGATGACTTTAAAGGGGTTGATATCGCTTTCACTTCCGCAGGCGCAGGCACCTCCAAAGAATTTGCCGAAACCATTACCAAGTACGGAGCAGTGATGATTGACAATTCCAGCGCTTTTCGTATGGACGACAATGTACCTTTGGTAGTGCCCGAAGTGAATGCCGCCGACGCCAAAGAACGTCCTCTCGGTATCATCGCCAACCCCAACTGTACTACTATCCAAATGGTAGTGGCACTGAAAGCCATCGAACAGCTTTCCCATATAAAGACCGTACACGTTTCTACCTATCAGGCTGCCAGTGGTGCCGGCGCCGCTGCCATGGATGAGTTATACGAGCAATACCGCCAGGTATTGGCAGGCGAACCCGTAACCGTTGAGAAATTCGCTTACCAGCTGGCATTCAACCTCATTCCGCAAATCGACGTATTCACCGAAAACGGCTATACCAAAGAGGAAATGAAGATGTACAACGAGACACGCAAGATTATGCACTCTGACGTAAAGGTCAGTGCTACCTGCGTACGTGTTCCCGCTCTCCGCTCCCACTCCGAAAGTATCTGGGTAGAGACCGAGCGCCCCATCTCCATAGAAGAAGCCCGCGAAGCATTTGCCAACGGCGAAGGCTTGGTTCTGATGGACAATCCGGCAGAAAAGGAATACCCCATGCCGTTGTTCCTCGCCGGCAAAGACCCGGTTTACGTAGGCCGTATCCGTAAGGACCTCAGCAACGAAAACGGATTGACGTTCTGGATTGTGGGCGACCAGATTAAAAAAGGGGCTGCACTGAATGCGGTGCAGATTGCAGAATACTTGATTAAGGAAAAGGCACTGTAAGAGAAAATTATATTACATAAATGGAGTAGCTTTATTTTTATATAACGCTACTCCATTTTTTATCTGCCAATTTTTCTCATAGTCTTAAATTTCAAATGAAATACTCTTAAAACTTTATTTAAAATCACATTTTATTCTCCGACAACAAACCTCTTTTCTATAAGTGATTTGTTTCCACACCCATCAATATAGTCAACAGAAACAACTACTGTCCCATTGAATGGCTCACCTTCATTAATGAAATTAACAAAGTCATATCCTTGCATTTCCACTATCCATCCATTATCTACACTCCAATGAAAGTTAGAAGCACCTTCAGGCACGGGGAATAAAGTACATTCACCACCATATGCAGATAAACCACCATTAAGCATGCTATTATCTTTTTGGACACCAGACTTATTAAACAAAACAGAACGACTCAAGTCTGCAGTCACACCGTCACATACATGTACGAGAGCCTTTAAAGTAGCACGAAACGAGCTTGTTGCCGAAGATGCTATGCTTTTTCCCAAAGTCACATTTGGAGTGGTTTGATTCAGAGAAGTATACAATCCTCCACCAACAGTCCAATCAACACTAGCCCCAGAAGGAAAATTTTTAATTGTAAAAATCCCACTATCACAAATTACATCTGGTCCAACTAAATCCATTGATGTTTTAGAAACATTCAACACATATTCACTTGTAAAAACATCAATACAATCCTTATAGCTATAGGATACTCTGACCTTCGCTGCTCCTTGTGCTAAAGGTATAGCAATTATTGTTGAACTACCTTGCCCACTGATAATTTTCACATTCTCTCCTATCCATGAAAAAGAATGAGCTTTACTGTCATCAATAGAATAAGAATATTTTCTATATTGTTCAACAAATTTATATCCATCTATTTGTGGTCCTATATTTCTAAATACACAATTACTACTTCTTGCTAGAAAATATTCTCTAACGTCTATTGTATGCATAAAGAAATCATGCACTTCTACTTTTATTGCACTTTCCTCAAATGGTTGAACAGACCTTAAATCGATCTGAAATCTTTGCTTTTCAACAGATGCACTTTGTTCTATTTCAGAAAATAGATTTTTATCATAAGTCCATTTTATATTCGTATATTTATTAATCGGATAATTGCACCAAAGCTTTATTGTACTTCCCAATTCAAATGTTGTAGGACCATTGATTATCATTGGCTTCATTCTAACATTAATATCCCGCAAGTCCGCATTTAATTCTATTGTACTATTCTCCGGACGTACCATTAACACTACACCACTTTCCGCTTTAGTCCATAGTACATCAAATGGATATTGAGTAGTTCCTTTGGGAATACTGCAAATCAACTCTGTATCATACTTATCACTAGATGATCTTCTGAATTTAGCCCCACCTCCAACCGCAGAAATTCTTATCCTAATAGGATCTTTTTGTCCATTGAGACTCAATTTATAAGAATAAGCCCCATCACCTACATACGGTTTTTTTTCACCTATAATTGTTCCTGAAATATAAGTTGCACGAGTTGTAGCC
Source organism: Bacteroides sp. AM32-11AC (assembly GCF_003603515.1). NCBI lineage: Bacteria > Pseudomonadati > Bacteroidota > Bacteroidia > Bacteroidales > Bacteroidaceae > Bacteroides > Bacteroides sp. AM32-11AC. The sequence goes on from NZ_QTNH01000008.1 coordinate 60,100, forward strand.
TCCATATCGATATCGGACATTAGTTGAGCAGAACTTTCTTCTTTACAGCAACTATTATTTAACAATAAAATTGTAATAACCAACAATACATATTCATTTTTCATTACGTATCAAGATTAACATAACAACCCTACTCTTTTTATGTCATAGATATAATAGAATAGGGTTGTCAATTATTAAATTACAATATACTATATTACCAGCCTGGGTTCTGAGTCAACACCTGACCTTTATTCTCATAAATAGTCAACTGTGCAGCTGGTATGGCACGCAAATAGTAGCGTTCCGAATTCAATTCACCAGCCTTGAATATACGAAGTTCCTTTTCACGAAGATAATAAATATACCCTTTTTCAGTATCCTCATTACCCGGATTCTCTGGATCGAACAGATAGAGCACTCTCTTGCCGGAATCATCTTTTGAAGATATTTCCGGATAATCGGCCATATTGACATAAGCACCTAGGAAAGACATGGTAGGATAACCATTTGCATCTTCTGAGTTTAAGTATTCAAACTTGGCCCAACGACGGAGGTCTTCACCACGACGGCCTTCCATAATCAACTCAATACGACGCTCACGACGGATTTCCCACAAAACCGGATTGACATCAGGGTCACGGGCAGGGTCATTAATAATAACCCCATTCACACTCAAGTTGCCGCCATTCAGTTGAACTTTCGGCATAGTCTTGGCTTCAGTATCTCCCCACTTCGTCAGCTGACGGTCACGGAGTTCATTGATAGACTTGTCAAGGTCACTCTGAGTGAAAGCGTTACCACCCACTTGGGCAATCTCATAACGCGCCTCTACATAGTTCAGCAATACTTCCGCATAGCGGATGCACGGCGCATCAGCCGGACTTAATCTACCGGTACAATAATCCAGACCAGCCACCCACCACTCGTCGTTCAAGAACTTTTTGGTAGGATATCCCGTTGGTGATGTACCTTCGGTATAATTTGTCCCCATGGCGCTCATGATACGAAGACTGTCGGCAACTGTTTGATACAAACGCGGGTCACGGTCTTGAAATGACTTCTGAATACTCGGGTCTTCCTTACCTTGATACAGCGGAGACTGACCTATCGGCAAACCGTCACTACAAAGATAAGTGTTGATTACATCTTGCGTAACACCACCCTGAGTCTGATCTTCCGGACCATTGTAGGACATCAAAGCATTACACTGCAAACCGCTTGTATATTCACGATACCAGATGACTTCCGGATTGTTAGCCAAATCGTCCGTAGTAAACAAAGCATTATAGGTATTGCCTATTGAATAGATACCGGAGTTCATTACTGCCTCCGCACCATTAATGGCACCTTGCAGCAAGTTCTTAATATCACCATCCGCCACCTTCTCTGAAGTAGGACCTACAGTAGTACCGTGATACTTCAGCCATGTGGCATGATACAGCATTTCGCGTGACATATACGCACCAACCACATATTTGTTGACTTGGCGCTTCGTATCATCCGTACGTACATTATCCAATGCATATTGAAAATCCTCTTGTATCTTCTGCGCTACATACAAATAAGAATCACGGTCTTTATAAAGAGCCGGGTCTGCCGGGTCTGTCACCTTATCGTAGTAAGGAACACCGCCATAATACTTTGCCAGCGTACTATAGGCCATTGCACGGAAATAGCGTGCAATACCTTCCCAGTGTCTCTTGGCTTCGTCCGAAATATTCATTCCGGGAATCTTCTCAAGCATGACATTGGCTTTATAAATAACACTATAATTGCCCGACCAAGTTCCTGTCTGGCTATTCCAGTCCGTAGTGGCAGAAGTGGAGAAATAAATATATCCTGAACCGTTTGTATTTGCATTATTCAGATTGATAAAATCATCCGTATAGTCATCTCCAGAGAAATAACCGGCAAAAACAGTATAGTCGGTACCATATCCTGTAAAGTAGGAAGAATAGAAGTCTTGCGCATAAGTACGCAAAGAAGTTTCAGTCTGCCAATAAGTGTCATTGGTCTGCTTGTCCTGCGGGTCTTTATTCAAAAAATCGTCGCAACCGCAGAGCGAGCCCATTGCCAACGCACAAACGATGTATAATAAATTTTTCTTTTTCATAACTGCAATTACTATTAGATTATAAACTAAGCTGAATACCGAACGACACTGTCTTCTGGTATGGATAGCTACGGCCAAAGTTACGCTGGTCACTCTTACCACTGGCCGTACGTATTCCTATTTCCGGATCGATAGCAGGTTTCACACCGTCGATGGTGAAAAGGTTTTCACCAGTGAAATAAACACGCAAACCTTGCACTTTGAATTTACTCAACCAAACCTTAGGAAGAGAATATCCTACAGTAAACGTCTTCAGACGCAGATAAGCCATATTCAGCAAATAGCGGTCATTCACGCTATAGTTACCCGAAGCAGACTGCTTGTAATCCATCGGACGGGGATAGAAAGCATCTGTGTTTTCGGGAGTCCAATAATCCTCAGCACCTTTGTAGAAGGGTTCACCGGTAGTAAAGCCTGGTAATACCTGGTTACCTGCCGCCCAAAGTTTTCTTTTGGCTACCCCCTGGAAGAACATGCTTATATCAAAGCCTTTCCAAGCAGCATCCAGATTCAAACCAAACTGTAAACGCGGCAGGGCGTTACCTATAACACTAAGGTCACCCTTGTCATTTGTATTGGTCTGTTTTACGATTTCACCGTTGTTGTCGAGGTCTTTATAAAGCACATCACCGGGAGCAAATTGATAACCGGCAGGGAATACTTTAGTCTGGTCGGGCAAACCGGCTTTCAAAGAACCGTCAGCATTAAAGTCATCTTCCGTCAAGAAACGGTCGAACTGCAAGCCCCAGATATCTCCCAAAACCATACCTTCTTTATAAGCACTCTTATCCCACCAGCCGGTAGCTCCATAAGAAGGAATCTTTGTATTATACGTCCACTTGGTTACTTCAGTCTTGTCATCGGCAACAGAAGCCGTCACGCCAAAGTGCAGACCATTCTTGAAGGTATGGCGATAGTCAATGGCAAGTTCCCATCCTTTGGTCTGGATAGTACCCATATTTTCATATGGAGCGTCAGCACCCAATGTGGCAGGTAGGTTGGCAGTAGTCAAAATATCACTGGTAGTACGGTTATACCAATCAAACGTTACTCCCAAAGCGTCATTGAAGAAACGGGCATCCAAGCCAAGGTCAAGTGTAGTAACCTTCTCCCAAGTAAGGGTTGAAGACACAATAGTCGGTTTTTGTGTTGACTGTACTTTCTTTCCATCGATAATCCAACTGTCTACAGAAGTGGACAGAGTGGAGATATAACGGTCGGTACCTACATCCTGGTTACCAATCATACCCCAAGAGCCGCGAATCTTCAACGTACTCAGATAAGGCTTCAGTGACTGCATGAACGGTTCTTCAGAAATACGGTAACCGGCAGACATGGATGGGAAGAAACCGAAACGATTCCCAGAGGGGAAACGGGAGGAACCGTCATAACGGCCGTTCAGTTCCAACATATATCGGTCTTTATAAGAATAATTAAGACGTCCGAAGAAGCCTGCTACAGACCACCAAGTATGCGAGGAGCTTGTAGTCTGGTCACCTGTAGCCAGATTCAATTCCGGTTTTGCGGGGTCGAGCAGACCTTTGCGTTGCGCCCAGTAATATTCATATTCGCTCTTTTCAAGGCTGGAACCTGCCATTGCCTTAAAATCATGATCTCCCCAGCGTTTGGCATAAGTTGCCACGAAATTGGCTGTCAGATTCTCCGTGCGTCCGGTTTCCTGATATACATAATCATAAGTAGCAGCAGATAGATAACTGCCATAAGAATCACGTAATGCCTCAACAGACGGACGGGCAGTGAAGATTTCATAACCACTGGTCAAGCTCGGTGTACCATACTTCTTATAGCGATTTTCCACGCTGCTATAAGCAACATCTATATCCAGTGTTAAATCTTTGATAGGCTTGATAGTTGCACCACCTGTCAAACGCAGATACTCACGTTCTTTTGTGGTAATAGGAGCACTTTTCTGTTCGGTCAAGGCGTTACGGAACTCCTTGCCTTCAAAAGTACCGTAAGGCATCATCGGCTGCCAACGATACAGATAGTACATCGGGTCGTAAAGATCAGTATTATAGTTGAATGGCTTGTCGTAGTCAGAACGGGTGAACATGACACCTGTACGGATAGACACATATTTGTTTAATTCAGAGTTCAAAGAGATATTGGCATTGTAACGCTTATAGTTGTCCGAATTGACTTTCATCATACCATCCTGGCTCAGATATCCCAAAGCGATATTGTAATTAGTCTTTCCGTTGCCACCGTTGATAGAAAGGCTATGGTTCTGCTGCGGAGCCCAGTCCTTGATGTATTCATCATACCAGTCCCAAGTACGGATAAAGAACATACCGCCATCGCGGAACTCAAAGTCACGACCCAATTCCATCTCACGGCCAAACTGGTCACCATAGCCATATTTGTCCCAGTAATCCTTCATTTTCTGCACATGTGTAGCATCCACACGCATATTACCCACTACGTTATAAAATGCGGTAGACCCCTTAGTCTGATTGATTACACCTTGCAAGTTAATATCAGCCTGCTGCCATCCCGGAAGTTGTTCGGGTGTCTTGGTCGGCGTACGCCATGCAAAGTTATTGGTATATTTTACAGAGAGACGTTCATGTTTACTTCTTGATTTTGTGGTAATCAGCAATACGCCAAATGCACCACGGGCACCGTAAATAGAAGCAGAAGCGGCGTCTTTCAATACAGAAATACTTTCAATATCGTCCGGATTCACCATAGAAATATCCGTTACTTCCACATTATCTACCAGAATCAACGGTTTGGAGTCACCATTCGGAGAACCGATACTACCACGAATCTTGATAGTAGGCGCACCACCTATCTCACCGGAGTTAGTAGTAATGGTCAATCCCGGTACCGCCCCCTGCAAGGCACGGCCTATATCCGTGATAGGACGGCTATCAATTGTTTTGTTCACATCCACGGAAGCCACCGCACCGGTCAGGTTCACCTTTTTCTGTGCACCATAACCTACTACGACAACTTCATCCAACAATTCCGTATCATCTTTCAAAACAACCTTCATTACCGAAGTTGCCTTGACTTCTTGAGTAGTATATCCCACAAATGATACTTGCAGAATAGCACCGGGCTTTACATTTAATTTGGAAACTCCATCCAAATCCGTAATACCACCATTGGTCGTACCTTTCTCAATGACATTGGCGCCAATAATAGGTTCACCTTTTGTATCTACAACTGTGACAGTCACAGAGATAGATTGCATCTGTTCTTGTACTCCTTGTGAGTCGTTGGATGCTGTTTGGGCAGCCATCACGTTGCCACTGCCTAAAAACAGAGCACAGATTGCCACCGCCGTAAAGAACTTACCATTGGCAAGTCCTCGTTTTTTGCGATCTTCATTCATAAGTGATTGATGATTTTGTTAATTAAACCAGTTTTTCAAAATTAGGGTAAGGGAATCATATAGTTCGGATTAGTCAGACTATTTCCGAAGGCTTCTTTAATTTCTCATAGGCGTTTTCTTTATTTAAAGGTTCACATTTTTATATTATCTCTCTTTTTTCTATTTATTTACCAAGTCCAGACGGAACTTGGAATTCAGTCAGATAGTATCTTATTGTTAGTCTGTTATCGTCTTGTTTTGACTAAAACGCGGTTGCGTTGGAAAAGTGGGAATACTTTGTTGGATGATTGAGGATATGAGCAAAAGGGAGATGTATGGCCAGTAAAATGATTTTTTCTTGAAATAGCCTTGGAAAGATTAAAAAAAGCTATATATTTGTATTCAATTCTAAAACTAACTACCTATGAAACTAATTGCAGAAAGTGGTTCTACGAGAACAGAATGGGCGCTGGTTGAAGATAATCGTCTGATACAGCGAGCCTTCACAGAGGGCTTAAATCCTTTCTTTCAAACGAGAAGAGAGATTAGCCGAAGTGTGCGGTTAGGATTACCCGAGCATTTTTTCAAAAGGAAATTGGAACAAGTCTATTATTATGGTGCCGGATGTACTTCTTATGAAAAGAAAAATGTATTGGGAGCTTCATTGGTAGCACAATTCAAAACTCCAATTCAGGTAGAGAGTGATTTGCTGGCAGCTGCACGTGGCTTGTTCAAATGCGAGGCCGGCATTGCTTGTATTTTGGGAACCGGCTCAAACTCATGTTTTTATGATGGGAAAATCGTTGTAAAGAATGTCCGGGCAGGAGGTTACATTCTGGGGGATGAGGGTAGTGGTGCTGTATTGGGCAAAATGTTTTTGTCTGATGTACTGAAAGGTTTGGCTCCTAAAGATGTAACGGCGGATTTCTTTGAGAAGTTCCGTATAAGTCCGAATGAGGTTATGGAATCTGTGTATAACCGCCCGTTCCCCAATCGCTTTTTGTCTACTATATCTTATTTTTTGGCTGATTATACCAATGATGACTATGTATTTGAGCTGATTACCGGTAATCTGAGAAATTTCTTTACTCGTAATGTCTGCCAATATGACTACAAAAATTATCCTATTCGTTTTGTGGGTTCATTGGCTTACAGCTACGCGGCCATTTTGCGGGAAGTTGCCCGTGAATTTGGCATCGAACTGGAAATCATTGAAGAAACACCAATGAATGGCTTGATTGAATTCCATTCTTTAAATATAGAAGAACCTTAAATTCTTTATATAATAAGGTGTATAACTTCCTTTTTGCAAATGTATAAATATAAAGTTAAATAAATGCAAAGGAATGTTCTTGATATTAAATAATAATGTATCTTTGTTAGGACGAAATGAATGAATCATTTCTCACCTTTGTTAATAACGAGTTTTTTATCTCTTAAAACAACCAATAGAGTTAAGTAATTAACAAGATTTTAACCTTGTATAATATATAACTAAGTTCCGTCTGAACTTAGCAAACAAATAGGAAAACAAGAGATAATATAAAGTTATGAACCTTTAAAAAGAGAAAATGCCTATGGAAAAAGAAACAATCCTGCAAGTTGAATAGTCTCACTATTCGGCCCTTATTACCCTTACCCTAAATTTAAGAAGTATTTAATTAACAACAAATCATCAATCATTTATGAATGAAGATCACAAAAAACGAGGACTAACACATAGCAAACTCCTCACAGCAGTGGCAATCAGCTCACTGTTATTAAGTAGCGGCAACGTGATGGCTGCACAAGCCAATCCTGATAAATCGCTTGGTGTAACAGAACAATTACAAGCTATCACCATCAGCGGTTTAGTTGTCGATGCAGCCGGCGAACCGATTATCGGTGCCAGCGTAGTAGAAAAAGGGACTACCAACGGCGGAATTACCGACCTAAACGGTAAGTTTACATTGACCGTAACACCGGGAGCAACACTAAAAATATCATTTGTGGGCTATCAGACACAAGAAGTGAAGGCAGCCAAAACGATGAGAATAACTCTGAAAGAAGATACCGAGATGCTGGATGAAGTAGTAGTAGTAGGCTACGGTGTACAAAAGAAGGCTAACTTGACAGGAGCAGTTTCTACAGTGGACTTAAACAAGACAATGGCAGGTCGTCCACAACAAGATGTAGCCAAAGCATTGCAAGGGGCTGTTCCGGGACTAAGCATTCTCACCACAAGTGGTGCCATCGACGAGACAGCCTCCATGCGTATACGTGGTTTGGGGACATTGAGTAATGGAGAAGTCAGCAATCCACTCATTGTAGTGGACGGCGTTCCGATGGATGACATTTCTTTCCTCGATACGCAAGACATCGAAAATATTTCCGTACTGAAGGACGCTTCCGCTTCCTCCATTTATGGAACGCGCGCCGCTTTCGGTGTGATTCTAATCAATACCAAGAGCGCAAAGCCTAGCGAAAAGGTTACCATCAATTACAGCAACAATTTTGCATGGGATCAAGCTACTTACCTGCCGGACTATCCCGATGTACCCACACAATTAAAGATGGGTATCGAAGCCAGTATGAACGGTGGTGCCGGTATGCCTGAATTGTTCGGTATGTATTTCGACAAATTGTTACCTTACGCCGAAAAGTGGCAGCAACAGAACGGCGGCAAGACCGGCTACCGTCCTATGAACCTCTACCAAAGCGATAGTAACGTGGGTGACTATATCGTATTGGACGGCACTCCTTTTTATTATGCTGACTGGGATGTACAGGACATCTACTTCAACAAAGCTGCTCCTTCCATGAGCCACAATGTTTCTATACAAGGAACATCTGGTAAGACCAATTACTACCTATCTTTCGGCTACAACGAAAAGCAAGGACAGATGAAGATTCACCCGGACGAACTAAAAAAGTACAATGCCTCAGTCAATGTCACCACTAATGTTTACGACTGGCTACAGGTGGGTGCACGCATCAACTATAGTCGTAAGAACTATAAACGCCCGGACACATGGGCCAACACCTACCAATATTTGTGGCGTTGGGGTTCTTATTTCATTCCTTCGGGCACAATCGACGGCTATGACACACGCGTCATGGCCATGCAGAAGCAAGCTGCCGATCGTGAAGTGACAACAGACCTGACCCGTATGAACACTTTCTTGAAAGCTGAAATCGTTAAAGGACTGACCCTTAATGCAGACTTTACATATGCCATTCAGAATATGAACAGCGGTTCGCAGGACAACTCCGTTTACGGCATCAATTGGAGCGGGAAACCGGTACCCTCTTACATCGTCACTAAAGGCAATAGCGGTATCTGGAGAGACTTTTCCAAACAGAACACATGGACGGCCAACGCATACGTAAACTATACCAAAACATTTGCCAAAAAACACAATCTGAATGTAATGGCAGGTGTCAACGCAGAAGAAGAGGAATACAAATATCTGTATGGTACCCGCAATGTGATGTACGATCAAGAGGGATACCCCGAACTGAATATGGCTGGCAAGGATGGACAAGATTTGAGTTGGAATCATACATCCCGCGCTTCTGCCGGTTATTTCGGCCGTATCAATTATGACTACAAAGGCATTTATTTATTGGAACTGAACGGACGTTACGACGGTTCTTCCCGTTTCCCCCATACCGACCAGTGGGCCTTCTTCCCTTCTGCATCCATCGGCTACCGCTTCTCCGAAGAAGCCTACTTCGCCCCACTGAAACATATTGTCAGCAATGGTAAGTTGCGTGCTTCTTTTGGCGAAATCGGCAACGAGGCTGTGGGCGACTACATGTTCGAACAATTAATAAGCCAACGGTTGAACAATAAAAGTACCGGCTATATCTATTGGATTGAAAACAATAATGCCAACGCTAATCTCCTGACCATGTATAACATGCCGGATTTGGTATCAAGTACTTTGACCTGGGAGCGTATCCGCACCCTCAATATAGGTCTTGACCTGGGTCTCTTGAATGACGAACTGACTATAGGTTTCGACTGGTTCCAACGTGAGAATCGTGACATGCTGGCACCGGCACAAGTATTGCCGAACACTCTGGGTGCTTCTGCTCCTTATGAAAATGCCGGTACCTTACGTACACGTGGATGGGAGTTGAACTTGAACTGGCGCCATACCTTCGGCGACTTCGACGTATATGCCAACTTCAACATCGGTGACTCCAAGACTAAAGTAACAAAGTGGGACAATGATTCCAAACTGCTCAGCACCTATTACACCGGTAAAACCTACGGTGACATTTTCGGTTTTGAAACCGACCGTTACTTCGAGGGAAAAGACTTCACCAGCCAAAATGCAGACGGCTCATGGAATTATGCAAACGGCATTGCAAGCCAGGCAGGACTGGAATCCGGTAATTTCCATTACGGCCCGGGAGACGTCAAGTTCAAGGATTTGGACGGCAATGGCAAGATTGACGGTGGAAAAGGCACAGCAGACGACCACGGCGATTTGAAAGTCATCGGAAACTCTATGCCACGCTACGAATACAGCTTCCATTTAGGCGGAGCGTGGAAAGGTATCGACCTTGACCTCTACTTCCAAGGTGTAGGCAAACGTGAGGACTGGACGACTTCTTCCCTAAACCTTCCCGCCATGGTACATGCCGACGTAGCCATCTATTCCCACCAAACAAGCTATAACAAAGTGCTTTGGAATTCAGACTATACCGCCATTACCGGTTATGAGGTAAATCAAGGCAACCGTTATCCACGTCTTTATCGTGGTACAAATAATAGTGGAGGTACCGTATCCGGTATAGCTAACGGCTGCAACAACTACTATCCCCAATCCCGCTATTTGACAGACATGTCCTATCTTCGTCTGAAGAACGTAACTGTGGGATATACCCTTCCGAAAGAGTGGACACGCAAAGCCTACATTGAGAAAGCACGTATCTACTTCAGTGGCAGCAACCTCTTTCTGCTCCACAAAGGGAATGACCTTCCAGTCGACCCCGAAATCAGTACAGGCAATGGACTTACAGCCGGTGGATGGGGACGTATAGCTCCTATTACACGCACATTCTCATTTGGAGTCCAGGTAACATTATAACAACCTCAAAAACTTAAGAACAATGAAGAAATTATTTATATATGGGGTCACAGCGCTGGCGATGTTAACCGGTTGCAACGATTTGCTGGACAAATCCCCCTTGGATACCTTCACGAATACTCCGGCATACTGGAGCAACACCGATAATTTGGATAATCAGTGCAATACTTTTTATAACAACTTTACCGGCTTTGGCAACGGAGCCAGTGGAGGATGGTTCTACTTCAAAACAATAAGCGATGACCAGGTAGATGCAGAAAGCCATAACTGGACTTACACTAACGTGGTCGCATCTTCCACAAACTGGTCAGCCCCTTTCACAGAAATCCGACGCGCCAACTATATCATTGCCGGTGTACAGTCTTCCTCTCTTGATGAAGCAACAAAGGCCCACTATGAAGGTCTTGCACGCATGAACCGTGCGTGGGAATACTATCAGTTGGTCCGTATGTACGGCGATGTTCAATGGATAGACAAAGTTATCGACCCAGCCGACAACGAAGTCCTCTACGGACCACGCACCGACCGGGATGAAGTGATGGACCATGTGCTGGCAGACATCAATTATGCGTGCGAACACATTACCGCAAACAGCAATCGGCAACGTTTCAGCACCGACATGGCATATGCCATGAAAGCAGACATCACCTTATATGAAGGTACATACTGCAAATATCGCACTCAAGCTGAGAATGGCAAAGCCGCTGATGAGAGCCGCGCCAACAAATACTTGCAAGAATGTGTATCAGCCTGCGAATATCTTATGGCCAAAAACTACTCTCTAAGTAACAGTTACAAAGCCAACTATAATTCTGTCAGCCTGGCAAGCAATCCGGAAATGATTTTCTACAAGCCTTATGCACAAAGTTCGTTAAGGCACTCCACCATTGACTACACAATCAATACAAGTGGTACGCACGGCATTTCAAAGGACGCATTCGACAGTTTCCTTTTCCTTGATGGAAAACCGTTGGCAACAACCTCGAAAAACAAGGACGATGCAGCCGTATTGGATGCAGACAAAAATTACTCTATAAGAGAGGTTTTGGCCGTACGCGACAAGCGCCTGTCCGAAATTCTTGACCCGGTACTTTCTTTCAGAGGCCACGCCTACAGCCGTGCCGGTGTAGCAGCCTTCACCACATCGACCGGTTATGGCATCGCCAAGTATGATAACCCCGAAGAATTGAGTGTTAGCGACCGAAACAACATCGGCTACCAATACACCGACTGCCCGCTCTATTGGATTTCAGTTATTTATCTGAACTTTGCAGAAGCCAAAGCCGAAATGGGTTCTCTCACACAAGACGATCTCAACAACTCCATAAACAAGCTTCAGGCTCGTGCCGGCCTGCCGGCTATGACAACTACTCCAGATGCCGATCCTGCCAATAATATGGGAGTAAGCAATCTGATTTGGGAGATACGCCGCTGTCGCCGTTGCGAACTGATTATGGATAACTGGTACCGATATTGGGATTTAATCCGTTGGCACCAGCTCGACAAATTGGATTCAACCAAGTACCCGAACACCATGTTGGGCGCCAACGTAAGCAATGTGCCTGACTGTGAAGAAGCGACCAAGAACGGATATATAGATGCCTCCGATGCACAAATCCGTACTTATGAAGCCAAACATTATTTCTACCCGATTCCAACTACACAGTTGACCCTGAATAAAAACATGAAGCAGAATCCGGGTTGGTAATCAACTAAAAACAGCATATCGCGCTGTACCTCGTTTGGATTTAATTAAAGCGTTCATACATTCCATGTATCTAAATACAAATGTATGGACGCTTTTGTTATTCCCTTTAAAAGGTGTATAGAAACACGAATAGCACCTTCTAAAAGGAACCATAAATCAATATCATATACTTTCCCTTCGTTCATAACATACTAACAAGAAACATATCATGAAAAAGAAGAACATATTTTTCGTACTACTAATCTGCTTCATCAATAGTAGTTGCAACAAAGAAGAACAAACAGACGAGTTACAAGATAAGGATTTCTATTCTGATGTCACAACACGTGCTTCCTACATAAGCGGTACTATTACGGGCGAAATGAACCCCTATGTTGGTGATGGTTACTACACTTATGATTTAAGTATTCCTATACAAAAACAATCTGTAGGTATAAGAATTTCAGCAGTCGGTGGAGAAGCACGATTCAAAACAAACTACCAAGAACGATTCGAGAGTACATGGGTAACCCAAATTCCAGCAGTAAAAAACCATTTTCCAATAAATGTATTATGGACTAAAGCAGGTAGTAATTCTACCCTGATGGTACGTCCTGAAAAAAGTACAATCGAACTTACCGCAGATCTAAGAAACATCAATGTCAAAATGAAACCTATGCCAATCAATGCCCCTTCAACATTTGAATTGGGAGATACGATAACACTTTGGTGCAATTATCCCATAAACAAAGATACGGGCATAAAGTGGACTTACGATAAAAATCTATTCGCTGAAATCTCTCAAAGTGCATCTGTTACACAAAGTAGATTCCAAATAAATTTGAAATCAAAGCAAGCCTTCAAGAACAGCGATGTCGGAGTAGAAGTCCATGATTTCTACATAAATTCTATCGGAGCAAAAGAGTATTTCATGGCTCGGAAAAGCAATATCAGTTTTCCCAATATGGGTCCTCAAATAGATGGCTACAGAAATATTGAACAATATAAAGAATACATATATTCCATCAATGACAGCAAGGCACATACATTTTATTGGACCGGGAAGAATATTAAGATAGTAAGTGGTCAGAACAGCTCTACGGTAACAATCGTACCGACACAACCCGGTAACGCAAGTGTCAAAGTGAGCTACAAATATAAAAATCAAACCGATAATTTTACCAATGAGCTACCTTTGAGTGTATCTAAGACATCAATGCAACTGATTGGCCCTGACGTAATCTGTGACAACGGGACATTCAGTATCAAGAATTTTCCCACAAAAGCAACAGTGGATTGGATTGTTGGCAACGATTTATATTCGCAATTAAATCAGGCATCACCTGCTATCACCCTGAATAATTTAGGGACACCCGGAGGCAGTTCCATTTATACGACCTTAACCGCAATAGTACACACAAAGGAATACACTGTTCAGTTTTCCAAACCAATTACTTTCAATGTATCAGGAATACAAGAAAATGACCATGACATTATATATGGCTATCTGTCACAAAGCGGAGGTGAATGCGGATTGAATCCTATTCCTGAAGGTGCGCATGATTTTCATTGGAGTGTTGACTGCGATTGGGAGGTAGACATGCAAGGATATTATTTCACTACTTTCAGCAGTCGGAACAGTCATGAAATTGAACGAGTTTGCGTAACGGTTGATTTCATAAATGCATGTGGAACCAGAACATACATATATAACTATTTCGACATCGGCTCAACAAATTCAGGAACTTATTCCACACCTAAAAACAGCCTTTCTCCAAAATAGCCCCAGACAGCTTTCACGAAAAAGCCCCCATCCATTTGCTCGTTACACAAAAGAAGCTTATATTTGCTTACTTAAAAACAGACAGCTATCATGGTACAGCAAGACATACGATGGATACAGCGTTTTGAATATACCCACGAACTGGCCTGGAAAGTGATGAAGGACTATGCAGAATATCAGGGGTATACCGACATCCGCAGCTCCCGTGATGCCATACGCAAAGCCCTTGAAATGGGATTGATTGATGACAAGCAATGGACGGAGACTATAGAAGCCCGAAATCTGACATCGCACAATCATGACAACGATGTAGTCTCTGAAGAGAAAATGCAATCCTTGAATACACCATCCTTATTCGATTGAGCTATGTACGGATTGACCGACAATGAACTGGAAAAGCTATGCAATCTCTTCCGGAAACATGAAGAAATAGAGCAGGCTGTTTTGTACGGCTCACGAGCCAAAGGAAATTTCAAGCCTTTTTCCGACATAGACATCACGCTGATGGGAGACAGACTTACGTATAATACTTTAAGCAGCCTTTCCGATGAAATAGACGACCTGCTTTTGCCTTACAGCGTAGACCTTTCCATCTATGGCAAATTAAAGAATGCCGACCTTTTGGAACATATACACCGTATGGGAATACCCATATTCAGCCGCCCATCAAACTAAACTAAATTTCACACATCCACCCTCACCACCCTCACCTTTCGCACGCATCGCCCTATTCATCGGCATTCAAGAGGTGGGTGAGAGCAAATTTAAAAAGTGAGGGCAAAATTTGCCCTCACCACAAGATTTCTTCGTTCAAAGTTATAAGTCACTCATTCTTACCGTAATATCCTGAAACGGGTACATAAATCGGTTGCAGCATTGTTCCCTCATTCTTCAACTTTCCTTCGGTGCGCAGCCGACGGATATGCCGCATGGCAGTAGTACGCATCATGCCGCAAACGCTTTGAAAGTCATTCCGTGTCATAAAAGGGCGAGTGGCGAAATAGTTGGTCAGCCGACGGTCTATCTCTTTATCCGTCAGTTTAGCCGAATGCTCGTTTGCCTTCAAAGCCTTTGCCTTGATGGTACCAATTTCATTTTTCAGTTTTTGGTCGGCACGAAATTTCACACCCGCCATCTTCACCTTCGTCAACTTACGCTTGGTAGCAGCCACTACCGGTTCGATCGTGGTGAGCGACACGCGAAAGTAGCCGATGCCGTCGAGATGCACCTGCCTTCCTTCGGCAAGTTCCCTGCCCATGACGTGCGACACAGCATCAAGCACAGCCGTCACATCGGTTTCTGTCAATGAGCAACGTGCCTGGATGTCCCGCCGCAATTCATCGGTAGACCTGCTCCCATTTAGGCGGAGACGGGGATGAAGGATTTTATCTTCCGGAGATTTGTCGTACGAGTCCGGATTCTCGTACCAATCAAACAAAATAGCCATAGTTCAAACTGCGTTAAAGGGTTACATTATACGATAAAGCACTGCACGGAACACGTGCGAAGTACGTACGCAGTCTGTTGAAGTACCAAGGTTATATCACAGCCCAGCCCGTGAGCAGAACCGTTCACTGTAGTGAGCTGCTCCGTTCACTAATATGAACAAGAAAGACCACTTTAGTGGACTGTTCATAAACTCTGGTGTAAAAGTAGACAAAACTATGGGGATAAGCAAAGAAACGAACACCTTTTATAAAAGAAACATATAGACATTCCACCCCAAAAAAGAAGCCAATCGGAAAATAATCCTTGAAAAGCTTGTATCCACCCCTTTCCCGGCGTATCTTTACAAGAATATTACATACACGATAAAGAATGAAAATCACACTGATCAGAGAGGAACGCGAAAGCGGAAAAGAGGCCGTCAGCACACAAGAAACGGACATGTTGATGGAAAAGCTGAAAACCGAGAACAAGACCGGATACATTACGGAGCTGCGTAGCATCATCCCGCATTTGAAAGGGACCAACGCCCGATATGAGCATATCGACAGACTGCCGCGTCTCTATCCCGCCGTAGAAATGACCCGCACCAAAGCAGGAGAACACCGGATAAAGACTTACAACGGGCTGGTACTACTGGAAGTAAACAACCTGGCCGGGGTGGCCGAAGCCGAACTGGTGAAACAACAAGCCGCCCTGCTGCCGCAAACCTTTGCCGCCTTCTGTGGCTCCAGCGGACGAAGCGCCAAAATATGGGTACGCTTCACCCTGCCCGACGGAGGGCTTCCAAAGAATGAAGACGATATCGCCTTATTCCACGCCCACGCCTACCGCCTGGCAGTGAAGTGCTACCAACCCCTTCTCCCTTTCCCCATCACCCTCCGGGCTCCTTCACTCCTACAAAGCTGCCGGATGACCGTGGACGAACAGCCCTATTATAGCCCCACTGCCGTGGCCTTCTGCCTGGAACAGCCCTGCGCCCTGCCCTCGGAAGACAACTACCGCCAACGGAAACAGCAGGAAAGCAATCCGTTGCTGAGAATGACTCCCGGCTACGAAGTGGCGGACACATGCAACCTGCTCTTCGAGGCCGCCCTCGACCGCGCCTTCCGCGATTTGGACAACTGGCGACGGGGCGACGACCTGCGCCCGCTGCTGTCCCGCCTTGCCGAACATTGCTTCAAAGCCGGCATTCCTGAAGAAGAAGCGGTGCGCCAGACACTGATGCACTACTACCGGGAGGCAGACGAACCCCTTGTACGCCTGACGCTGCATAACCTTTACGGGGAATTGAAAGGCTTCGGCACCCGCAGCAGCCTGAACAAAGACCAGGAAACTGCTTTCCGGCTGGAGGAGTTCATGAAACGCCGCTACGAATTCCGCTACAACACCGTGCTTGGCGACTTGGAATACCGGCAGCGCGACTCCATCCACTTCTACTTCCAGCCTGCCGACCAGCGCGTACGCAGCAGCATCGCCATGAAGGTACTGAAAGAGGGAGTACGTGTGTGGGACCGCGACATCACCCGCTTCCTGTCTTCGGACTACGTGCCGCTATACAACCCCATCGAAGAATATCTCTATAACACCGGACGCTGGGACGGCAAAGACCGCATCCGCGCATTGGCCGACCTCGTGCCCTGCCACAATCCCCACTGGAGGGAACTGTTCTACCGGTGGTTTCTTGGCATGGTGGCACATTGGCGGGGAATCGACAAACAGCACGGCAACAACACCTCGCCCCTGCTCGTAGGTCCGCAAGGTTACCGCAAAAGTACTTTCTGCCGCATCCTATTGCCACCGGAGCTGCGTTTCGGCTACACCGACAGTATCGACTTCAAGAGCAAGCAGGAAGCGGAGCGCAGCCTTGGCCGCTTTTTTCTGATTAACATCGACGAATTCGACCAGATAAACGCCAATCAGCAAGGCTTCTTGAAGCACCTCCTGCAAAAACCGGTTGCCAACCTGCGAAAGCCCTACGGTAGCACTATTCAGGAAATGCGCCGCTATGCCTCCTTCATCGGGACCAGCAATCTGAAAGACCTGCTGACCGACCCGTCGGGAAGCCGCCGTTTCATTTGCATCGAAGTGACCGGCCCTATCCAGACAAACGTCACTATCAATTATCGCCAGCTCTATGCCCAAGCCATGCACGACATCATGAAGGGTGAACGCTACTGGCTGGACGACACTGACGAAGCAATCGTAAAGGAGTACAACCGGGAATTCGAGCGGGTAGACCCATTGGAAGAACTTTTCCTTTGCCATTTCCGTGGCGCGGAGGAGAGCGAAGAAGGCGAATGGCTCACAGCCATGCAGATTTTCAACGACCTGCAACAGAAAACGAGGGATAAGTTGGCCATCAACCGGATAGCAGCTTTCGGGCGCACGCTCCGCAAGCTGGACATCCTCAACAAGAAATCGAACCGGGGAACACTTTATCATCTGGTAAGAATAGAAGAATGAGCCGGCACTCCCACCGATTGTACCAAAGTGAGGGCAAACTTGGCCCTCACTCTTTTTATAAAAAGTATTTCCGTACGCAGTTGATGCAGTTCAACCATTATTAATAAGGTGAACAGTTGACTATTTGCAAATTATGATTGATAATACTAAAAATACCCAAATAAGTGTTTTTGATATTAAAATAAAACGTATCTTTGTTGCAAACAACGTCCTCCTTAATAATACTATTATGAAGAAACTGCTGCTTTTAGCCTTTGTGCTATGTAGTTCTTTACTGTGCCGGGCACAAGAAGAACGAATTATTTTAGGTGATGAACAGACTTCCGAGTATTTTCCAATCCTAAAAGATAAACGAATTGCCATATTCTCCAATCATACAGGAATGATAGGAGACAAGCATCTGTTGGATATTCTGCTGGAAAACAAGTTCAATGTAGTAGCCATTTTCTCCCCTGAACACGGTTTCAGAGGAGATGCCGACGCAGGCGAACACGTGTCCAGCTCGGTAGACAAGAAGACCGGAGTACCTATCCTCTCGCTGTACGACGGGAAATCCGGAAAACCAAGCGAAGCATCCATGCGCAAGTTCGATATCCTTGTGGTAGACATCCAGGATGTAGGCCTGAGATTCTATACTTATTATGCCTCTATGTGCCGGCTGATGGACGCTTGTGCAGAATACAACCGCAAGGTGCTGATACTGGACCGCCCCAATCCGAACGGACACTACGTGGACGGCCCGATACTGGACATGAAATATAAATCCGGTGTAGGTTGGCTGCCGATTCCCGTGGTGCACGGCATGACGCTGGGCGAACTGGGCCTGATGGTAAACGGCGAACGCTGGTTGCCGGCGTCACGCACTTGCGACCTGACCGTCATTCCCTGCAAGAACTATACGCACCAGACACTATACAAGCTGCCGATTCCCCCGTCCCCCAATCTGCCGAACATGAAGTCCATCTATCTGTACCCCTCGACCTGCTATTTCGAGGCCACTCCGGTCAGTCTGGGAAGAGGAACCGACCTCCCCTTCCAGGTCTACGGGCATCCCAACATGACGGGCTACAGCTACAGCTTCACCCCGCGCAGTGTTCCCGGAGCCAAGAATCCGCCCCAGCTGGGCAAGCTTTGCCACGGCGTGAACCTGAGCAACATGAGCGACGAGGAAATCTGGAAACGCGGTATTGACTTGAGTTACGTGATAGACGCTTACCGGAATCTGAACATGGACGATCACTTCTTCCGTTCCTTCTTCGAACTGTTGATAGGCACCGACTACGTGCGCAAAATGATAAAGGAAGGGAAGAGCGCCGAAGAAATCAAGGCAAGATGGAAAGACGACGTAGAGAAATTCAAGGTACAGCGCAAGCCCTATCTGCTCTACGAAGAATAAAGGGATGTACGATTTGACGATTTACGATTTACGATAAAAAAATGAACGTGAATTGGAAGAGAACGTCAGAGCGTACATAGGATAATCAAAGTCGTACATATCATCAAAAGAAGTAATTTCAATCGTAAATCGTAAATCATAAAATCGTAAATCATAAAATCGTAAATAACCTCATGACTCCACTATCCGTAATCATCACCATAGCCGCCTACTTCGCGATACTGTTCACGGTATCCTATATTGCAGGAAGGAAGGCAGACAACGCCGGCTTCTTTGTAGGTAACCGCAAGTCATCCTGGTATGTCGTGGCGTTCGCCATGGTCGGTTCCGCCATTTCAGGTGTGACCTATGTATCTGTACCCGGCATGGTTGCCGCCAGCAGCTTCGGCTATCTGCAAATGGTGTTGGGCTTCATTGCCGGACAGCTCATCATAGCCTATCTGCTGGTACCGCTATTCTACAAAATGAACCTGGTATCCATCTACGAATATCTGGAGAACCGTTTCGGCATGTCTTCCTACCGCACGGGTGCCTGGTTCTTCTTCATCTCCAAAATGCTCGGTGCCGCTGTCCGTCTGTTCCTCGTATGCCTGACGCTGCAACTGCTGGTATTCGAACCTTTCGGACTGCCTTTCCTGCTGAACGTGGCCATCACGGTGGCACTGGTCTGGTTGTACACTTTCCAGGGTGGCGTAAAGTCTCTTATCTGGACAGACTCTCTGAAGACATTCTGCTTGGTGGTGTCGGTCGTACTCTGCATCTGGTATATCGCTTCCGACCTCAATCTGTCATTTACCGGTATGGTAAGCACCATTGCCGACAGTGACATGTCCCGCATCTTCTTCTTCGACGATGTGAACAGCAAGCAGTACTTCTTCAAGCAGTTCCTCGCCGGTGCCTTCACCATGATTGCCATGACCGGGCTGGATCAAGACATGATGCAGCGCAACCTGAGCTGCAAGAACTTCAAGGACTCACAGAAGAACATGATTACCAGTGTCATTTCGCAGTTCTTCGTCATCCTGCTTTTCCTGATGCTGGGCGTGCTGCTCTACATCTTTGCCGCCAACCAGCAGATTGCGGTGGAGAAGAGTGACGAACTGTTCCCGCTGATTGCCACCGGCAACTATTTCCCTGCCATTGTGGGCATACTGTTCATCATCGGCCTGATTTCTTCTGCCTATTCAGCCGCAGGCTCGGCACTCACCGCGCTGACCACTTCCTTCACCGTAGACATTCTGGGAACGAAAGGCAAGTCGGAAGAGACGGTTGTGAAGATGCGCAAGAAAGTGCACATCGGCATGGCGGTTGTTATGGGAATCACCATTTTCGTATTCAATCTTCTGAACAACACCAGTGTCATCGATGCTGTATATATCCTGGCAAGCTATACCTACGGTCCTATCTTGGGTCTGTTTGCTTTCGGCATCTTCATGAAACAACAAGTGCGTGACAAGTACATCCCGCTGGTTGCCATCGCCTCCCCGGTTCTCTGCTTCATTCTGCAGAAAAATTCCGAAGCCTGGTTCGGAGGTTATCAATTCAGCTACGAGTTGCTGATTTTCAATGCACTGTTCACTTTCATCGGTCTCTGTCTGTTGATTAGGAAAGATAAAAAGAACAATTAACTTAATACATCATCTATGAACGTAAGACGTCAGTTTTTACTAAGTTTGCTTGCCGCCTCCCTCTTCCCCCAATGGGGAGGTGCGCAAGAACTTCCGACGGATGTCCGCCAGGAAATCGGGAAATTCCTGGATACCACCGCACGGAAAGAAGTTTCCGTAGGACGTATCAGCATCGACTCAGTGGCCGTGGAAGGAAATACGCTGCAACTGTTTGCCAACATGAACTGTGCCTATATTCCTTTCCGCGAGGACAATGTAGCCGAAATATACCAGGGCGTAAGTGCCCTGCTACCGGCGGAGTTTACCAAATACAAGCTGCAAATCCGTACCAACAAGCGCAGCATCGAAGAACTGGTTCCCCAAGTCCTGCGTAGTAAAAAAGACAAAAAGACGAAGACATTCAATCCCGTCGCTTCCAAGCCTTTAGTTACCGACATTTCCGCCCCCTACACCCCTACCAACGGCTTGCAGAACCGGCACATCGCCCTATGGCAAAGCCACGGCTGGTACTACGAGCCGAAACTCGACCGTTGGGAATGGCAGCGTGCACGTATCTTCCAGACCGTGGAAGACCTCTACACCCAAAGCTACGTATTGCCTTTCCTCGTGCCGATGCTGGAAAATGCCGGTGCCAACGTGCTGCTTCCCCGCGAACGCGATTGCCAGACGGCAGAAGTCATCGTAGACAATGACGGTTGCCTGACCGGCCGTTCCGTCTATACAGAAAATTCCGGTGACAAGCTCTGGAGCCAGGGAGCAGGACAAGGCTTCGCCCACCTGCGCCCCCAATACATAGACTTTGAGAATCCTTTCAAGGAAGGCACTTACCGCGCTATAGAAACCATCAAGAAAGGAAACGCAAGCACCGCCGAATGGATTCCCGAAATCCCTTCGACCGGACAATACGCCGTATACGTCTCTTACCAAACCTTGCCAAACAGCGCGGACGATGCCCTTTACACCGTCTATCACAAAGGCGGCACCACGCAGTTCAAGGTAAACCAGCAAATGGGAGGCGGCACCTGGATTTACCTCGGCACCTTCGGCTTCAATGCCGGTCGGAACAATGAATGCAAAGTCGTTCTGAGCAACCTTTCCTCCAAAGTAGGAAGAATCATCACCGCCGACGCCGTGAAGATTGGCGGCGGTATGGGGAACATCGCCCGCCGCATCTCCAACGAGGGCGCTACGGAAAACCTGAAAAGCTCCGACACCCGCAACCTGCAAAACACCCATACAGGCAACATCCAAGACCGTGTAACCTATTCTCCATTGTCCACTATCAATTATCAACTATCTAACTATCCCCGTTTCTGCGAAGCCGCCCGCTACTGGCTGCAATGGGCAGGCATACCGGACAGCGTATATTCAGAAAGCAACGGAAAGAACGACTATACCGACGACTACAAATGCCGTGGTATCTGGGTGAACTACCTTTCCGGAGGCTCTGCCGTGAATCCGACGGAGAGAGGGCTGAACATCCCCGTCAACATGGCCTTCGCCTTCCACTCCGATGCAGGAACTACACTGAACGATTCCATCATCGGGACACTCGGCATCTACTATACCAACGCCTACAATGAGAAGTTCGCTAACGGAGCATCACGCTATCTGAGCCACGACCTGACAGACTTGATTCAGTCCAACATCGTGCGTGACGTGCGTACCCTCTACGAACCTCAATGGACACGCCGTGGCAAATGGAACCAATCTTACTATGAGGCCCGTGTACCCCGCGTACCTACCATGCTGCTCGAACTGCTTTCCCATCAAAACTTTGCAGACATGCGCTACGGACTGGACCCACGTTTCCGTTTCACCGTAAGCCGCGCCATCTATAAAGGTATGTTGCAGTTCCTCTGCTCACAATACCACATGGATTATGTAGTGCAACCGCTACCGGTAGACCACATGGCCCTGCGCATGACCGGTGAAAATGAAGTGGAACTGACCTGGCGACCCGTAGCGGATGCGTTGGAACCGACTGCCATAGCAGAGAAATACATTGTCTATACCCGCATCGGCGACGGAGATTTCGACAACGGAGTATTGGTGGACGGCAACAGTTACCGCACCACACTCCCCGCCGGCATGGTGTGCAGCTACAAGGTTACCGCTGTCAACAAGGGCGGTGAAAGTTTCCCTTCCGAAATTCTTTCTGCCGGACGGGCGTTCAATTCCAAAGGTACCGTATTGGTGATAAACGGATTCGACCGTATCAGTGCCCCTGCCGACTTTACGGCACCCACCCCCGCCGACACCCTCCTTGCCGGATTTCTGGATGAGCAGGACCACGGGGTCCCCTATATCCGGGACATCAGCTACATTGGCAAGATGAAGGAATACCGCCGTTCCATTCCCTGGATGGACGACGATGCCTCCGGTTTCGGCGACAGCTATGGGAACTACGAAACTCAAGTGATTGCAGGAAATACGTTCGATTATCCTGCCATACATGGTGCCGCTATCCTGAAAGCGGGATATTCGTTTGTATCGGTTAGTAATGAAAGTCTCTCCCCCGTAGGAAAGGGAGAGAAGAATACTCCAGTGGATATGAGGGAGTATAGGTATGTGGACTTGATACTTGGGAAGCAATGCCAGACCAAGATGGGACGGGGAGGCGTAAAACCGTTGGAGTTCAAGACTTTCAGCAAACCGATGCAGGAGGCTATTGTGGCTTATTGTAAGCAAGGTGGAAATATCTTTGTTTCGGGCGCTTTTGTAGGAACGGATTTATGGGACAACCGCCTTGCAACTGCCGACGAAGCCGACAAGAAATTTGCGATGGAAGTACTGAAATATAAGTGGCGTGTGGGACAAGCGGCTACAATGGGTAAGGTGAAAAGCGTAGCTTCTCCGTTCCCCGCCCTTTCAGGAAACTATACCTATCACAATGAGCTGAATGCCGATTCGTATGTGGTGGAATCACCGGACGCCATTGAACCGGCAACCAAAGATGCACACACCGTAATGCGGTATTCTGAAAACAACCTGAGTGCCGGTGTGGCCTACCAGGGCGACTACAAGACTTTTGTATTGGGATTCCCTTTTGAATCCATACGTACTGATTCTGAAAGAGAGGCACTCATGAATGCTGTGCTGACATTCTTCAACGACAACAAATAATATCAACCAATCATCATCTATGAACAGAAGACTGTTAATAATTGTCCTGATGGCTTGCCTGCTCCCCCTGGGGATGCAGGCACAGCAAGGGACATTCCGTTTTGCCCAACTGACAGACATTCATCTGACCCCGAACAATCCGAATCCCACTGAGGACTTGCTGCGTTCCATAGCACAGATTAATGCCACCGACAGTATCGACTTTGTCCTGGTGACGGGCGACCTGACCGAAGAAGGCGACCGTGCCACCATGGAAAAAGTGAAATCGTGCCTTGACTTGCTGAAAGTACCCTACCACGTAGCCCTTGGCAACCATGAAACGAAATGGAGCGACTCCGGCTGCACCGCTTTCGGAGAAATCTTTGGCGGCGAACGCTTCGAGTTCGAGCATAAGGGATTCCTTTTCCTCGGCTTCAACTCCGGTCCGCTGATGCGTATGGCCTACGGGCATGTAGTGCCGCAAGATATCCGTTGGATGACGGAGGAAATGGAGAAAAATGGCAAAGACAAACCGGTGATACTTGTCACCCACTACCCGCTAATGGACGGGGATGTGGACAACTGGTATGAGGTGACGGATGCCGTCCGCCCTTACAACGTGCGCCTGTTTATCGGCGGGCATTATCACAGCAACCGGGATTTACGTTATGACGGCATTCCGGGCGTACTGATGCGCAGCAACCTGCGCGACAAAGAAGGAAAACCGGGTTATGGCATTTACGAAGTAACCAAAGACTCCATCCGTGTATACACGCAACGTATCGGCGAGCCTAAGAAGCAATGGGCTGCCTTCTCGCTGGCCGGGCAATATTACGACCGCAATGGAAAAGCGGAGAAATATCCCGACTTCTCGGTCAACAAGGAATATCTGAAAGTAAAGGAACAATGGATGGTACAGACGGGTGCAGGCATTTACTGCTCGCCCGCCGTAGAAAAAGATAAAGTGTTCGTAGGAGACGATATGGGACGGCTGACAGCCTACGCCCTGAAAAACGGCAAAAAGCTATGGAGCTTTGAATCCGGCAAACGTATTGTCGGTACTCCGGCCGTAAGCGAAGGTATCGTTGTATTCGGGTCTGCCGACCGCCACATCTACGGATTGAATGCCAAAGACGGCAACCTGCTCTGGACGGTAAGAGCTGCCGAACCGGTACTCGGAGCCGTGACCATCGCAGACGGTACCGCCTACATCGGTGCCAGTGATGCCACTTTCCGCGCCACAGACATCCATACAGGAAAAGTAATCTGGACCTACACCGGCGTGAAGGGCTACATCGAAACCAAGCCGTTGGTGACGGAAGACAAGGTCATCTTCGGCGCATGGGACAATACACTGTATGCCTTGAACAAGACTGACGGACGTGAGTTGTGGAAATGGACGGGCGGACTGACCCGCATGCACTTCTCTCCTGCCGCCGTATGGCCGGTAGCTGCCGACGGTAAAGTATTCATTACCGACCCGCAACGCGCCATGACCGCTATAGACATCCATACGGGCAATACCGTGTGGCGCACCTTCCAGTCCATGGTGCGCGAGACCATCGGACTTTCCGAAGACGGTGAACGTATCTATAGCAAAACGATGAACGACAGCATTGTTTGCTATGCAGCTCAAGGAGATACTCCGCGGGAGTTGTGGGCAACCAATGTAGGTTTCGGTTATGAGCATGCCCCCTCCATGCAAGTGGAAAAAGAGGGGGTAATGTTTGGCAGTACCAAAGAAGGACTTATCTTCGCACTGGAAGGAAAAACAGGCAAAGTACTGTGGAAACATAAAATAGGAAATTCACTCATCAGTACCGTAGTTCCGTTGAACGGCCACGAAGTTCTATTCACGGCAACCAGCGGGGAAGTGGGACTTCTGAGAATTAAAAATTGAGAATTAAAAATTAAAAGATATATCATGAATAAAATCAGTTGCTTTCTTCCCTACGCAGGAAAAGAACAAGTAGAAAAAACAGTGAATAGCCTACAGGCGACAGGACTTATAGAAGAAATCCGGTTAATCACGACCGATGCCACTCTGGAATCGCTCCCGGACTGCGAAATATTGTTTGTTGACATGCCCTACAGCAGTGCAACTCTCAAAGCTATTGCTAATGCAGCCAAGGGAGAATACACATTGCTTTATACCAAAGAGACTACGCTCGAAATGGGTATGTTTGCACTGGAACGTATGATACACATCCTTGAAGATTCAAGCGCCGGTATGGTATATGCCGACCACTACCAAATAGCAGACGGCAAGCAGAGCAACGCTCCGGTAATCGACTACCAATTCGGTTCCTTGAGGGATGACTTCAACTTTGGCTCCCTGCTCCTTTTCAACACCGAAAAACTAAAGGAAGCCGCCGGACACATGAAGTCTGACTACAACTTCGCCGGACTTTACGACCTGCGCTTGAAATTGAGCCAACATTCAGACTTGGTACATATCAACGAATACTTATACAGCGAGGTGGAAAACGATACCCGCAAGAGCGGCGAAAAGATTTTCGACTATGTAGACCCCAAAAACCGTGACCGCCAGATTGAGATGGAGCAGGCATGTACCGAACATCTGAAAGAAATCGGGGGATATCTGGCACCGGAGTTCAAGAAGATTGAGTTCTCTGCCGGTAACTTCGAATATGAGGCCTCCGTCATCATTCCGGTGCGCAACCGTATCCGTACCATCCGCGATGCCATCAAGTCGGTACTGATGCAGAAGACAGACTTCAAATATAATCTTATCATCATCGACAACCACTCCACAGACGGCACAACGGAGGCCATCGACGAATTCAAGGACGACGAACGCCTCATCCATATCGTCCCCGAACGCAACGACCTCGGTATCGGCGGTTGCTGGAATGTAGGTGTACACCACCCCAAGTGTGGCAAGTTTGCCGTGCAGCTGGACAGCGATGACGTATACAAAGACGAAAACACACTCGCCATCATGGTACGCGCCTTCTACGAACAGAACTGCGCCATGGTGGTAGGCACCTATATGATGACGGACTTCAACATGAACATGATTGCTCCGGGCATCATCGACCACAAGGAATGGACTCCGGCAAACGGACGCAACAACGCCCTCCGCATCAACGGTCTGGGTGCCCCGCGCGCCTTCTATACCCCGGTACTGCGCGAAGTGAAAGTACCCAATACCAGCTATGGCGAAGACTATGCACTGGGACTGAACTTCTCCCGCCAGTACCAGATAGGACGCGTGTACGACGTGGTCTACCTCTGCCGCCGCTGGGACGACAACTCCGATGCCTCACTGGACATCGTGAAAATGAACGGACACAACCTCTACAAAGACCGCATCCGTACCTGGGAACTTCAGGCACGCATAGCGATGAACAAAAACAAGTGATATGAATCAAACGATACACCATCTTCTGACTGGACAATTGGCATCCTGGGAGACGGCACGCAACAACTATGCCGCCCTCTCCGGTGTGCGGGTGAAAGAGCTGAATGTAAACGGGATACTTTATAAGGTACAGTTCAACCCCGCACGCATCGTTTCCTCCGGTGCCAAAGTGGATGCCAAGTCCATCCTGGAACGGAAATGCTTTCTGTGCCCGGCCAATTTGCCGCCGGTACAGAAAGGTATCCCGTTCGGAGGACACTACAATATTCTGGTGAATCCGTTCCCCATCTTCCCCCGCCACCTGACAGTACCGGAACTGGCACATACCCCTCAACGCATAGCCACCCGCTTCACCGACATGCTGGAGCTGGCCGAGGCGCTGACGGATTACACCATCTTCTACAACGGTCCCAAATGTGGTGCTTCCGCCCCCGACCATGCTCATTTCCAGGCAGGAAACAAAGGGTTCATGCCTATTGAAAAGGACTGGCGCGGACAGACTGCCGGGAAAATAGCCGATTATAGGAAAGCAGCACTGTGGTATCTTGACGACGCTCCCCGTGCCACACTTGTGATTGAATCCACCTCCAAAGAGGACGCGGCAGACTTGTTCGACATCATTTACCGTTCTCTGGACGTGAAACCCGAAGAAGACGAGCCGATGATGAACGTACTGGTCCTATACGAGGCCGACCGTTGGGTGGTCTTTGTCTTCCCGCGCGAGAAACACCGCCCCGCCTGCTATACTGCCGAAGGAGAAGCCAATCTGTTGAGCAGCCCGGCATCCGTCGACTTGGGAGGTGTCTTTATCACCCCCGTAGAAAAGGATTTCTTGAAAATCACTGCGGAAGACGTGGCGCAGATATTAAGTGAAGTATGCCTCTCTGCCACAGATTTCCACAAGGTACGGCAGCGTATCAGGGAAAAAATATGACTTCTGAAATCCAAGAACTCTAATTTTAAAGAAATACCATTATGAAAGAGCCCAAAGTACAAGTAGGCATTCTGTTTGAACCGCAGATAGAATTCGTTTTGCTGAATCCGTATCGCATGGACGGAACGGAAGTCAGCGGCAAGCAGGTAGTGACCTACGACGAAGGCAAGATTCTCTGGAATGGACGCCGGTATGACGAACTGCTGTTTGAACCGCAACACGAGCAGACCGATGCCTTCGAACTATTGGACGTTACCATCGGCATCAATTTCCATTGGGAGCGCAAGGAAGACCAGCGTTTTCTGGGTGCTCTCAAAATCATCGTTGAGAATGGAAAGCTCACCGGCATCAACGTCATCCATGTAGAAGATTATCTGACCAGCGTCATCTCCTCCGAGATGAGTGCCACCGCTTCTCTGGAGCTGCTCAAGGCACACGCTGTCATCTCCCGAAGCTGGCTACTGGCACAAATACAAAAGAATAAGGAAATCACCGAAGCCCAAGCTAACTACTCGGCCTTTACGCAGACCGACGAAGAGCTGATTCGCTGGTACGACCGAGAAGACCACACACGTTTCGATGTATGCGCCGACGACCATTGTCAACGCTACCAGGGCATTACACGTGCCTCTACCGATATTGTGAAACAAGCCATCTCCGCTACCCGCGGCCAGGTACTGACATCTGATGGTAAGATTTGCGACGCCCGTTTCTCCAAATGCTGCGGCGGTGCTTTCGAGGAGTTCCAATACTGCTGGGAAGACATCAAATACCCCTATCTTGCCCAACAGCGAGACAGCAAAACGCACGCCACACTGCCCGATTTGACGCAGGAAGTCGAAGCGGACCGCTGGATTCGTACCTCCCCCGAAGCATTCTGCAACACCACCGACAAGAAAATCCTCTCGCAGGTACTCAATAACTATGACCAGGAGACTACGGACTTCTATCGCTGGAAAGTGGAATATACCCAGGAAGAGCTTTCAGCCCTCATTCTGAAACGTTCAGGCATTGACTACGGACAAATCATCGACCTTATCCCCATAGCCCGCGGAACCAGCGGACGCCTCTGGAAACTGAAGATTGTGGGAACCAAACGCACACTCACCATCGGCAAGGAACTGGAAATCCGCCGCACGCTCTCCACTTCACACCTCTACAGCTCTGCCTTCGTGGTAGACAAAGAGGAGTTGTCCGCCGAAGGCATTCCCGGACGCTTCATCCTCACCGGCGCCGGTTGGGGGCATGGTGTGGGACTTTGCCAAATAGGTGCAGCCGTGATGGGCGAGCAAGGGTATAAGTATGATGCAATACTGCTGCACTACTATATAGGTGCCAGCATTGACAAGCTGTATGAATAATCGAATAGAACACAATAAATCAATATCATGAACCATACAAAAAACATATCGCCATGGGCATGGGTACCCACCTTGTACTTTGCACAAGGCATTCCATATTTTATCGTAAACAACATCTCCGTGATGATGTTTACCAAAATGGGCGTACCGAACGGAGAAATGGCCTTGTTCACAAGCCTGCTCTATCTGCCATGGACTATCAAACCCTTCTGGAGCCCGTTTGTCGACATCATCAAGACCAAAAGATGGTGGACCCTTTCCATGCAGATTCTGATGTCTGTGGCATTCATCCTGCTGACGCTGTCCATTCCACGGCCGGACGAGGCGACTATGGCGGCCGGAACAACCCCCATCAGCATGTTCAGCATCACGCTGATGCTGTTCATCATCACGGCTTTTGCCTCTGCCACACACGACATTGCCGCCGACGGCTTCTACATGCTGGCACTGAAACAGAGTGACCAGGCAGCCTTCGTTGGCATCCGAAGCACGTTTTACCGGCTCGCCTCTATCTTCGGACAAGGCGTGCTCGTAGCCATTGCCGGCGCCATCGAACTAAGAACCGAAAACATTCCGCTGTCATGGACCATCACGATGCTGGTTACAGCCGTTCTGTTCAGCCTGGTGACGTTCTATCACCTCTTTGCAGTCCCCAAACCCACCTCAGATAAGTCAACACTGGCTGCCGATGCCGCCACTGCAGGAGCTATATTCAGAGAATTCGGACGAACATTCGCCACCTATTTTACCAAACCGGGCGCATTGCTGGCCATCGTGTTCATGTTGCTGTACCGCCTGCCTGAAGCATTCCTCATCAAAATGTGTATGCCTTTCCTGGTTGCCTCCAAAGAATCGGGAGGTCTGGAACTATCGACAGCAGAAGTAGGTATCGTATACGGCACCATCGGAGTCATATTCCTCACCCTGGGCGGTATCCTCGGAGGATTGTTCGCATCACGCATTGGCTTGAAAAAATCCATCTGGTGGATGGCAGGATGCATGACTCTGCCATGCCTGACGTTTGTCTATCTTGCCATTGCCCAGCCCGACAATCTGTTTGCTATCTCAACCGCCATCGCCATCGAGCAATTTGGCTACGGCTTCGGTTTCACGGCCTACATGCTCTACATGATGTACTTCTCCGAAGGTGAATTCAAAACATCCCACTATGCCATCTGTACCGCATTCATGGCACTAAGCATGATGATACCAGGTATGTTTGCGGGATATATCCAGGAGGCTATCGGATATACGGACTTCTTCTGGTTGGTAATGATATGCTGTTTCGCCACGGTTGTTGTCACCATTTTTGCAGACAGAAGGATAGACCCGGAATATGGAAAAAAATGATTAATGGTTAATGATTAATGTTTTGTGAGTAATATTTAGTGATTGGTTATGAAGAGGACTATTATTATATCCTTGCTCTGCCTCCTTTGCGGAGGTGCGATGCAAGCACAGAAGATCAGAATAAAGACCGGTATCGAGGTACTGAAAGAACAGAATTTCCGATGCCTGGAAGGTAAGCGTGTAGGATTGATTACCAACCCGACGGGGGTGGACAACCGGATGAGGTCCACCATTGACATCCTGCACGAGGCGCCCAACGTGAACCTTGTGGCACTCTACGGCCCCGAACACGGCGTGCGCGGCGATGTGCACGCAGGCGACCATGTGACGGACATCAAAGACGCGACTACCGGACTGCCCGTCTATTCGCTTTACGGAAAGACCCGCAAGGCCACGCCGGACATGCTGAAAGATGTGGATGTATTAGTGTATGATATCCAAGACATCGGTTGCCGTTCCTTTACCTACATCAGCACCATGGGACTGGCCATGGAAGCCGCTGCCGAAAACGGCAAGGAATTCATTGTGCTGGACCGGCCCAATCCCGTAGGCGGATTGAAGATTGAAGGCAACTTGGTTGAAGATGATTGCATTTCTTTTGTAAGCCAGTTTAAAATTCCGTACCTTTACGCCCTCACTTGCGGTGAGCTGGCACTGATGCTCAATGGCGAGAAGATGTTGAAGGATGGGGAACAATGTAATCTCCACATAGTGAAGATGAAAGGCTGGAAACGCAAGATGGATTATACCCAAACCGGACTGCAATGGGTTCCCTCCTCTCCACACATTCCACATCCTCATTCTGCATTCTTCTACCCCGTCAGCGGCATTCTGGGCGAACTAGGATATATGTCTATCGGCGTGGGGTATACCATTCCGTTCCAGATGTTTGCCGCACCATGGATGGAAGCGGAAAAGCTGGCCGGAAACCTGAACCGTCTGAACGTACCGGGGGTCATCTTCAGACCGATGTACCTAAAGCCGTTCTATAGTGTAGGCAAAGGCGAGTTGCTGCAAGGTGTGCAAGTGCACATCATGGATTTCGGCAAAGCACCGTTGAGCGACCTGCAATTCCTGGTCATGCAGGAAGTCGCCGCCCTCTATCCTGACCGTGCCGTGTTTGACCATGCCGACAAGGGACGTTTCAACATGTTCGACAAAGTAAGCGGTTCGCGGCAGATACGCGAGCGCTTCTCGAAACGGAACCGTTGGGAGGACATACGCGACTACTGGTATAAAGATGCCGAAGACTTCCGTAAGTTGTCGAAAAAGTATTATTTATATAAATAAATTTACAGATAAATAAGGAAGGGAAAAGAGCCTGATACGGAGACTATTTCAGTCGTATACAGAACCACATTCAGTCGTATACTTAAATATATTCAGTATACGACTGAATGTACCCCCTCGTAAGACACGTTTACAGAGCACTTTGAAGCGAAGTGATGCAATAAAAAAAAGTGAACATGAAAGAGCATAGTTACATGGCTTTCCTGCAGGAAGCAAAACAATTCATTCCGCAGGAAAGGATTTACACCGACGAACTTCGCCGGCTGGCTTGGGGTACGGATGCCGGTTTTTACCGACTGATTCCCCAGATTGTAATCCGTTCGAAAGACGAAGATGAAGTTTCACAACTGTTGAAACT
This sequence comes from Bacteroides sp. AM32-11AC, assembly GCF_003603515.1. Taxonomy (NCBI): domain Bacteria; kingdom Pseudomonadati; phylum Bacteroidota; class Bacteroidia; order Bacteroidales; family Bacteroidaceae; genus Bacteroides; species Bacteroides sp. AM32-11AC. The sequence continues at coordinate 92,805 of NZ_QTNH01000008.1, forward strand.
GGCGAGCCGCCACGGGCTGCCCGTCACCTTCCGAGCGGCAGGGACCAGTTTGTCGGGCCAAGCCATTAGTGACTCCATCCTCATCGTAGCCGGTAAGAATTGGGAAAAATACAGCATATCCGCCGACTACGAACAGATAACCCTCCAACCGGGCATCATCGGACAACGTGTGAACGAACTGTTGGCTCCCTACGGCCGTAAGTTTGCACCGGACCCCGCCTCGGTGAAAAGCGCCATGGTAGGCGGTATTGTCATGAACAATGCTTCCGGCATGAACTGCGGTACGCACGCCAATAGCGACAAGGTGCTTGTTTCCGCCCGTATCATCCTAATGGACGGTACCCTGCTGGATACCGGAAATCCCGTCAGCCGCGCCTCCTTCGAAGTGAGTCACCGTGACTTCATTCGCCGCATCTGCGAACTGCGCGATGAAATACGTACCAACGAAAAACTGGCCGAACGCATCCGTTACAAATATTCCATCAAAAATGTAACCGGGCTCAATCTGTTGCCCTTCGTCCGTTTCGACGACCCATTCGAAATCATTGCCCACCTCATGGTAGGTTCCGAAGGTACACTGGCGTTCCTTTCGGAAGTGACGATGAAGACTGAATATGATTATCCCTACAAGGCCAGCGCTATGCTCTACTTCAAGACCATCAAAGAAGCGAGCCGCGCTGTGGTAGCCATGAAGAAGCTGGTCGACGAAACCGGCGAATGGACAGTAAAAGGGGCTGAAATGCTAGACTATAAGAGCCTTTCTTCCGTCAACGACCCCGTATTCCTAAAATACAAAGGCGAAGTTGCCTCCTCTGCCCTCCCCGGCGTGGAGCCCGGCGACGAAACCGGGTTGACAGCAGTGCTGACCGAAACCAAAGCCCGTACCCCGGAAGAACTGCAACAGAACATATCTGCCATTGAAGCTTGCCTGCAAGCCTTCACCACCTATATTCCGGTACGCTTCACCGACCGTCCGGAGGAATATTCCAAATACTGGGCCATCCGTTCCGGCATCTTCCCCTCTGTGGGAGGTACGCGCCAGCCGGGAACCACTTGCCTCATCGAAGACATCGCCTTCCACATTGAAGACCTTCCGGAGGCAACGGCAGAACTGCAACAGCTCATAGCCCGCCACGGATATAATGACGCCTGCATCTACGGCCATGCTCTCGAAGGCAACTACCACTTCATCATCAACCAGTCCTTCAGTACCCAAGCGGAAGTGAAACGCTACGAAGACTTGATGAATGACATCAAGACCTTGGTAGTAGATAAATATGACGGTTCCCTGAAAGCCGAGCATGGCACGGGCCGGAATATGGCTCCCTTTGTCTGCCATGAATGGGGAGATGACGCCTACAAAGCCATGAAAGCCGTCAAAGAGCTGTTTGACCCACAAGGATTGCTAAACCCCGGTGTCATTTTCAATGATGACCCGCAATGCCATATCAAGAACTTCAAGCCGCTGCCTTTATTAGTGATGAGTGACAAGAGACAAGCTACGTCACTCGTAGCTGACAAATGCATTGAGTGCGGTTTCTGCGAAGTCAACTGTCTCTCCTGCGGCTTTACCCTTTCCTCGCGCCAGCGTATCGTGTTGCAGCGCGAAATATCCCGGCTGAAACAAAGCGGCGAGGACCCGACACGCCTTGCACTGCTCGAAAAACAATACCGCTATCCCGGCAACCAGACTTGTGCCGGAGACGGCCTCTGCTCCATGTCGTGCCCGATGGGTATCAATACGGGCGACCTTACCCATATAATCCGCCAGGAAGCATTACCCAAAGGCAGTCTGGGATACAAAGCCGGAGACTTTGTCGCCAATCATTTCGCTGGTGTCAAGAGTGCACTGCGTCCCGTATTGTCCTTAGCCAACTTCGGACATTCACTATTAGGGACAAAGGCGATGAGCGGCATTACCAAGGGGCTGCACAATGCATTAGGCATACCTCTATGGACGCCGGCTATGCCGAAAAGTTATCAGTTACAAGCTACGGAGTTACAAGCTACAAGCACTATGCAGCATAATAGCGCAGCACTTGTAGCTCGTAGCTCTGTAACTCGTAACTACAAAGTCGTCTACTTCCCCAGCTGCATCAACCAGACTATGGGTCTGGCAAAGAAGTCTCCCGTAGAGCAGCCATTGGTAAATAAAATGGTGTCCTTGTTGCAAAAAGCCGGTTACGAAATCATCTTCCCGAAAGATATGGACAAGCTTTGCTGTGGCACCATTTGGGAAAGTAAAGGGATGCTGGACATTGCCGATCGCAAGACAGCCGAACTGGAGGCCGCACTTTGGGAAGCCAGCGAACAAGGCAAATACCCCGTCCTCTGTGACCAAAGCCCTTGTCTGCACCGCATGCGCGAATGTATCAAGAAGATGAAACTGTATGAACCTGCAGAATTCATCTATACATTCTTACGTGAGAAGCTGATTTTCACACCTATTAACCGCCCCGTAGCAATCCACATCACCTGCTCCATGCGGAAAATGGGACTGGCAGATACCATTATAGCCCTTGCACGCCTTTGCTCCAGTAAAGTCATCGTGCCGGAAGAAGTAGGTTGCTGCGGTTTTGCCGGAGACCGGGGATTCACCTATCCTGAGCTGAACTCGTACGCCCTACGCAAACTCCGCCCGCAAATAGAAGCGTCCGGAGTGAATATAGGCTACTCTAACAGCCGTACTTGTGAAATCGGATTGACAACAAACTCAGGTATCCCCTATGTATCCATTGCCTATCTGGTAGACGAATGTACAAAGGCAGCTGATAATTAGGATTGATAATTAACTTAACACACAAATATTACAATGAACAGTACAAAAGCAAGTAAACGCATCCTTGCACTCGACATTCTCCGTGGTGTCACCATCGCAGGTATGATTATGGTAAACAACCCCGGTTCGTGGGGACATATCTATGCCCCCTTGCGGCATGCAGAGTGGAACGGTCTGACCCCCACCGACCTCGTCTTTCCCTTCTTCATGTTTATCATGGGAATTTCCACATACATTTCCCTGAAGAAATACAACTTCGAGTTCAGCCACGCCGCCGGCATGAAGATACTGAAACGCACCATCGTCATTTTCCTTATAGGCATGGCTATCGGCTGGTTCTCGCGTTTCTGCTATTACTGGGCCTCCGCTCCGGACGACCTCAGTTTCGGAGAGAAGCTATGGGCTTCCGTCTGGACATTCGACCGTATCCGTATTCTGGGTGTCATGCAACGGCTGGCCCTTTGCTACGGAGCAGCCTCCATCATTGCACTAACCATGAAGCATAAACATATACCTTATCTGATAGCCGGCCTATTGACAGGCTACTTCATACTGTTGATGTGCGGCAACGGTTTCGCCTATAATGAAACAAACATTCTTTCCGTGGTAGACCGTGCCATCCTGACCCCTGCACACATGTACAAGGATAACGGCATAGATCCCGAAGGTTTGTTAAGCACCATTCCTGCCATTGCACATGTGTTGCTGGGCTTCTGTGTAGGGCGGCTGATGCTGGATGGCAACAAGTCGGAAGACCGTGCCTCATTTCTCAATTCGCAGCTTATCACACTGTTTCTGGTAGGTGTTATCCTTACTTTCTCCGGTTTCCTGCTAAGCTACGGTTGCCCCATCAACAAGAAAATATGGTCTCCTACCTACGTACTCGTCACTTGCGGACTGGCATCCAGTTTTCTGGCATTGCTTATCTGGATTATTGATGTGAAAGGCTATAAGAAGTGGAGCATGTTTTTCGAGGCATTCGGTGTGAATCCGCTGTTCATGTATGTATTGGGCGGCGTACTTAGCATACTTTTCGGTAGTATCAGTTTCCCGTGGGGAGACAGCAGCATCAGCATACACGGATTCTTATACAATATAGTCCTCATGCCCGTTTTCGGTGAAACCGCCGGTTCCCTTGCCTTTGCCCTGCTGTTTATCGCCATTAACTGGTGTATCGGCTACCAGTTGTACAAACGAAAAATATATATCAAAATATAAGGATTAGGGGTTAGTGATTAAGGATTAGTGATTAATACGTTGCCTATAATTAAAAAACAGTATCACCTACCATTAATCACTAATCCTTAATCACTAACCCCTAATCCCTAATCATTAAACATTATTTATATGATTCTAATAGCAGACAGTGGCTCTACAAAGACCGATTGGTGTGTTGTAGAGAATGGAGTACTTCTCCAACAGATATTCACGAAAGGGACGAACCCTTTCTTTCAGTCGGAAGAGGAAATCAGTAATGAAATAGCAACAGCGCTATTACCTCAGCTGAAGACAAGTGAGCTGGATGCCGTATACTTTTATGGTGCAGGATGCGGATTTCCCGACAAGATAAGTATGGTGCACCGTGCCATAACCAAACACCTCAGTGTGAAAAATGAAGTGGAAGTCAATACCGATATGCTGGCTGCCGCACGTGGCCTCTGCGGACATGACTCAGGCATTGCCTGCATCATGGGGACCGGCTCCAACTCATGTTATTATGACGGAAAAAGCATTGTCACCAATGTATCTCCTCTGGGATTCATCTTGGGAGACGAAGGCAGCGGAGCCTGCTTGGGCAAACTGTTGGTAGGCGATATCTTGAAAAATCAGATGACACCCGAGCTGAAAGAGAAATTCCTCAAACAGTTCGACCTGACACCTGCTGATATCATCGACCGTGTCTACCGTAAACCTTTCCCCAACCGTTTCCTGGCAAGCTTGTCACCATTTCTTGCACAGAATCTGGGTGAACCTTGTGTACGCGCTCTGGTACTGAACAGCTTTAAGGCATTCCTTAAACGCAATGTCATGCAATATGAAGACTATCAGCATCAAAAAGTACATTTCATCGGTTCCGTAGCCTTCTATTACAAGGAAGTTCTGGCAGAAGCTGCCAAAGAAATGGGTATCCAACTGGGTGCAATCATCAAGAGCCCCATGGAAGGACTCATCAAATATCACAACTGAAAGTGACAAATCGTAAATCGTCAAATAGTAAATAGCCTTATGTTCGTAAAAATCTCAGAGCAACCATCGCTCTACAATGACTTGGAAAAGAAATCAGTCCGTGAAATTCTGGAAGACATCAATACCGAAGACCAGAAAGTGGCGCTTGCCGTACAGAGGGCAATCCCTCAAATAGAAAAGTTGGTAACCCAGATTGTGCCCCGCATGAAACAAGGCGGACGCATCTTCTACATGGGTGCGGGTACCAGTGGACGTCTGGGCGTACTCGACGCTTCGGAAATTCCACCGACTTTCGGTATGCCCCCCACGCTGGTTATCGGCTTGATTGCCGGTGGTGACACTGCATTGAGAAATCCGGTAGAGAATGCCGAAGATGACATTCACCGCGGTTGGGAAGAACTGACGGAACGCAATATTACAGATAAGGATACGGTCATCGGTATTGCTGCATCCGGTACCACCCCCTACGTGATTGGTGCCATGCACGAGGCACGCGAACACGGCATACTGACCGGCTGTATCACCAGCAACCCGGACTCTCCAATGGCAGCAGAGGCAGATGTAGCCATCGAAATGATTGTAGGACCTGAATATGTGACGGGAAGCTCACGCATGAAATCGGGAACAGGACAGAAAATGATACTGAATATGATTACCACTTCCGTCATGATACAGTTGGGACGCGTGAAAGGCAACAAAATGGTGAATATGCAACTCAGTAACAAAAAGCTTGTGGACCGTGGTACCCGTATGATTGTAGAGGAACTCGGACTGGACTATGGCAAAGCCAAGGCGCTGCTGTTGATGCACGGTTCGGTGAAAAAGGCAGTGGATGCGTACCGGATTTAGCTATTACTCACTCTTAAATTCCTTTATTATGAAAGCAATATATTTTTTTCTCTTTTCTCTTTGTCTGCAAGCCGCCACCGCGCAACCCTTGCAACGCGTAGCCCCTGAACAAGTGGGAATGGACTCACGCAAGTTGATGTATGCTGACGAAGCGATTGAAACAGCCATCTCCAACAAGGATATTCCCGGTGCCGTACTTGCTGTAGTACGTAACGGCAAGATGGCCTATCTGAAAGCTTACGGCAACAAGCGTATTTATCCCAATGTGGAGCCTATGACTGCCAATACTATCTTTGATATGGCATCTTGCAGCAAATCCATGTCGACCGCCGTATGTACGATGATACTGGCAGAACGCGGCAAGCTCCGTATGCTGGACCCCGTCAGCCTCTACATACCCCATTTCAAGAATTGGGAAAGCGAAGACGGCAAAGAGAAAAAGGTAATCCGCATTGCCGATTTGATGACACACACTTCCGGTCTTCCTCCCTATGCACCGGTAGCCGAGCTAGAAAAGCAGTACGGTTCTCCCAATCCTGATGGGCTTATGGAATATATTGCTACTTGTAAACGCGACTTCAAGCCGCAGACTGATTTTCAATACAGTTGCCTCAACTTCATCACTTTGCAGCACATTATCGAGACTATAAGCGGACAGAGCCTGCGTGACTTTGCACGTGAAAACCTATTTGATGTACTCGGCATGGAGCATACCGACTATCTGCCTTGCCAACGTGATAAGGATGGTAACTGGATTACGATAGTTGACAAAGGAACGAGAAAACAAGGACACAAGGAAAACAACGTAGCCAATTCTCAATTTTCAATTCGCAATTCTCAATTGAATAACATTGCCCCCACTGAAAAGCAACCTAATGGACAAGTTCTCTGCGGACAAGTTCATGACCCGCTGGCACGTGTCATGAACGGAGGTATCAGCGGTAATGCAGGAGTATTCTCTTGTGCTGATGATATTGCCATACTCTGCGCAGCCCTGCAAAACGGAGGTGAATGGAACGGACGCCGCATCCTGAGTCCGCTGGGTGTAAAAGCCATGCGTACTGTGCCACGCACTACCGCCAGTCTGGGACGCACTCTCGGTTGGGATAATTTTACAGCCTATGCCTCCAACAATGGAGATTTGTTTGGTCCTAATACCTATGGGCATACCGGCTACACGGGTACCTCCATCATTATCGATCCGGACAATGACACTTCCGTCATACTCCTTATCAACGCCGTACATCCGGAAGACGGACACAGCGTAGTTCGCCTGCGTTCATTGGTTGCCAACGCTGTAGCGGCTTCCATCTACCCCATTCCGCGTATTTATACAGACCATTACTACAAACGTTTCCTACAGTTTATGGATGAGCCTGCCATTACAAGCAAGGACATCGTCATGCTTGGCAATAGCCTGACTGAAGGTGGCGGTGACTGGTCTGCCCGTCTTGGTAAGAAGAATGTACGTAATCGCGGCATCATCGGTGATGAAGTGATGGGTATCTATGACCGCCTGCATCAGATACTTCCCGGACATCCCGCCAAGCTGTTCCTGCTTATCGGAGTCAATGACATTTCCCATGACTTGGCACCAGACAGTATTGTAGACATGATTCGCATGACGGTGGAACGCATCCGGAAAGAATCTCCCGACACAAAACTCTACCTACAAAGCCTACTCCCTTTCAATGAAAGTCTCGGCCGATACAAAAAACTGACTGGAAAGACAGATATGGTTCCTGAAATCAACTCCCGCCTGGAGGCGTTTGCCAAAGAGGAAGGCATTGCCTATATCAATCTTTTTCCACTATTTACAGAGAAGGGAACAAATGTACTACGCAGTGAGTTGACCGGCGACGGACTGCATTTGAATGAGGATGGATACAAAATCTGGGTAAAGGCCATTAAGAAGAAAATATAAAACGAACCAGCCTCCGAACGTCTGCCACTACCAACAGGCTAAAAAAGACATCCCTCCATTAATCAAATTCCCCCTGCCATAGACATCTATAGCAGGGGGAATTCTTATATTCGGGGCGTTTCGGCACACACCCTCTTTTATCTCATTCGGCAAAGCTAACCAGTTGCAAGTCAAACGTCAGCAGAGAGCCTCCGGGGATTGTATTTGTAGAATAAGGAGCAGTATAATCATTTATACCATATCCGCTTTGATAAGGAATATACAACATCCACCGCTCACCCATCCGCATAAGCTGCAAGGCAGCTGTCCAACCGGCAACGACACCCGAAACTTCAAAATCCACGAATGAATCAAAAACCGTAGGTTCTTTTACCGGAGGAATAGGTATATCGCGGTCAATAGCACTATAACCGTCAAAGCAACCGTCGAATTCTTCGCCGTTCACATAAGTCCCATAATAATAAGCATTCACCTTTGAATGATACCCCGTATACAACGGGCGTTCACCCGTCTCATTCTTCACAAGCTTCTTGCAATAGACATACTGAGCACCTTCAGAAGTGCTTGCAGTCGTCTGTATGGCATATAGTTTCCCGAGTTCCATAGCATCGGCCTGCTCTGCTGTGGCGACATAATTCTCGCCAGTCAGCCTTTTTATCGAGTCAACAAAAGCCTCGCCGCGTTCTCTCCAATTATCATACTTTCCAGCCTCTTCCACTTCTTCACAAGAGATAAAAGCACCCACCAGCAACAGCAAGAAAGGCAAAAACAAAAGGGACTTTTTCATTTACTATTTTACTATTTTACTATTTACTATTTCAGTTTGTTCACGCACCGGTCTATTCCATAACCGCTTTATTGCAAGGTTTTCAGCAACGATGTGATGCTTACACGGTCTGCAATAATATTATTCAGTTCAGAGATAGCCACGCGCTCTTGCTGCATGGTGTCACGATTACGCAGTGTCACACAGTTATCTTCCAAAGTCTGATGATCCACGGTGACACAGTACGGAGTACCAATGGCATCCTGGCGGCGGTAACGCTTACCAATAGAATCTTTCTCATCATACTGACAATGGAAGTGGAACTTCAGATTGTCAATGATTTCGCGCGCTTTTTCGGGCAGACCATCTTTCTTTACCAACGGCATTACGGCCAGTTTCACCGGTGCCAGTGCAGCAGGCAACTTCAAGACAACACGGGATTCACCGCTATCCAACGTCTCTTCACAGTAGGAAGCCGACATGATGCTAAGGAACATGCGGTCTACACCGATACTAGTCTCGATGACATACGGGGTATAGCTTTCGTTGGTTTCCGGATCGAAATACTTGATGTTCTTGCCGGAGAACTTCTCATGCTGGGACAAGTCGAAATTTGTACGGCTGTGAATACCCTCTACTTCCTTGAAACCGAAAGGCATCAAGAACTCAATGTCTGTAGCAGCATTAGCGTAGTGGGCCAGTTTGTCGTGGTCGTGATAACGGTAATGGTCATCACCGAAGCCCAGCGCCTTGTGCCATTTCAGGCGAGTAGCCTTCCAACTCTTGAACCAGTCAAGCTCTGTACCCGGCTTCACAAAGAACTGCATTTCCATCTGCTCGAACTCGCGCATACGGAAGATGAACTGGCGGGCTACAATTTCGTTACGGAAAGCCTTACCAATCTGGGCGATACCGAAAGGAATCTTCATGCGACCGGTTTTCTGTACATTAAGGTAATTTACGAAGATACCTTGTGCCGTTTCCGGGCGAAGGTATATCTTCATGGCACCATCGGCGGTAGAGCCCATTTCAGTTGAGAACATCAGATTGAACTGGCGTACCTCTGTCCAGTTCTTTGTGCCACTGATAGGGCAAACGATTTCTTCGTCAAGGATAATCTGACGGAGTTCGTCCAGATTATTATCGTTCAAAGCCTTGGAAAAACGTTCATGCAAGGCATCACGCTTGGCCTGGTGTTCCAGCACACGACCGTTGGTACTGCGGAACTGAGCCTCATCGAAAGCCTCACCAAAACGCTTGGCAGCTTTGGCCACTTCTTTGTTTATCTTGTCATCGTACTTAGCAAGCTGGTCTTCTATCAACACATCGGCACGATAACGTTTCTTGGAATCGCGGTTGTCAATCAAAGGGTCATTGAAAGCATCTACGTGTCCGCTGGCTTTCCAGATGGTGGGGTGCATAAAGATTGCTGAGTCGATACCGACAATATTTTCGTGCAGTAGCACCATACTCTGCCACCAGTATTGCTTGATGTTATTTTTCAGTTCCACACCCATCTGACCATAGTCATACACAGCTCCCAGTCCATCATAAATCTCGCTGGAAGGGAACACAAAACCATATTCCTTACAGTGTGATACGAGTTTCTTAAAAACGTCTTCTTGTGCCATTTTCTGTTGTATCTAAATTAATTTGAATCTTATTTTCAGCTAAAAAGCGCCACAAAGATAGGGATTTATATCGTAAGTAGGACACAGAGGGTATTAATTTATCTTATTCCACCTTTTGAACGGACGCACCGAAGCATAAAATTACAATTTCCTATTGGTAGGATACGAGCGTTTCTACACTTGAAAATAGATACAAGCAAAATACTTACCCTCATTACTTCCACCTACAAGAAGACATTAAATATTACATTTCACCCTTTCCAACCAGCCGATATGCTTCCCTGACCACTTCCTGCGGATAGCCGCACATCTCGATAATCCGGATGGCATTACGTTCCGTCACCGGTCCCGGCTTCAACTTATAATCAAAAGACAATGTATTGTCGGCAACACACTCACAAAAATGAAACAATTCATATTCGTCCTCAAGTAAGGAAGCCAGTTCGACATCGTGAGTGGAAGCAAACACAATACTGTTCTTGTGCGCCAAAGCAGACAGCACAGCTTTGGCTATAGCTATCCGTTCCACCGTATTCGTCCCCTTGAACAACTCGTCCAGCAGGAAAAACCGCCAACACTCCTTTCCGGCTTCCAGCATCTCTCGAACAATTTGCACCTCCTGCAGAAAGAAACTTTTTCCTTCCATCAGACTATCCTCCAGATGGATAGCAGAATATAATGCAGCATCCATAGGAAAACGGAAACTGCGGGCAAAACAAGTATGGAGCACTTGTGCGGAAAGCAGATTAAGTCCGATGGCACGGATAAAAGTTGTCTTACCGGACATATTGGAGCCGGTAACAAGGACAGATTTGCCACAGAGTGTAATGTCATTAGGGATACAACGTTCTATAAGCGGATGATAAAGCCCTTCTGCATGAAATGTTTCACCCTCGCTGCAAGCTTCCGGTAAAACATAATAGGGCAGCCCATCCCGGAGTTCGGAAACAGAGCAAAGCACATCCACCAGTCCGAAATAGCGGAAAACCTCTTCAATCTGTTCCTGTCTACCCTGCAATAGAAAGAAAGCCTTGGAAACCGGAATAACTTCCCGCAGAAAAAACACATTCACTATCTCGGTGAAGAAATAAGCGAAAATGGCGATGTCGCTCTCCAGTCTGATACTGAAACGGAAAGTGGAAAGTTTCTTTCGCAACGGATGCAATGCCTGCAAAGTCTTTTGGATATCCCGATGCACGGATGCACACAACGGAATCTGTGCCAACTTCTCCGCTTGCCTGAGCAATTGCCATAACTGAGGAATGGAAAAGAAATAGCCCTGAATCCGCGTCTTGCTGCGATAGTGCAGTACCATGTTCACCAATACCGATGTGCACAAAATCCCCAGAACATAAAGCGAAGACGTAATGTAAACTATTCCCAACAAAACAAAAGGCGCGAATTGCAAGATAGTCAGCAAACGATAAAAGCGGCGGGAATACACGGGATGGGAAATGGAGAACAGCGATGCAATGGTACAAGCATCCGGCGTATCCAGTTTCCGCAACTCCGACCGGATTCCTGCACGCAACTCCTTGTCGGCAGAAAGCTTGCGAATCACCTCCTCTTGTTCCGAAATCTCCGAAAGACGGTTGTAATGCAACACGTCGTAAAGGTACTGTCGGCCCACACAAGAAGAAGTACGGTCAGCCCATTCGAAAAAATCATCCAGATTGAGGTCATCCCAGGTTTTCTGCGACACCAAATGTTCTGTCTCCCTCGCCGACCGGTACTCGTGGTATAGCGATATATCCGAAAATGACTGTTCCATCAAAGAATTATTTGGAATGATGCACAAAAATAATGAAAAGATTGCATTCTATCTAATTTCCTTGCCGCTTTCCCTATATTATGTTTACTTTGCGGATACAAACACTTTTCATTACTTCACCATTAAAATTATAACAAGATGAAACACACTTTTTTCACATTGACACTGTTTTTACTGGCCTTGCTGTCAATATCATGCGGAAACAAGAAAGTAGCATATCAGAATCCTCTGCCCATGGCCTTCGGAGACCCATTCCTGCTGAAAGCTTCCGACGGCAAATACTATATGTACGGAACGGGCGGAGTATCGAACGGTTTTAAAGTATACTCCTCCGATGACCTGGTGACATGGACAGACGAGGGTCCCATCTATCAAGGCGGCACCTCCGACTCATGGGCCACCGACTGTTTCTGGGCACCCGAAGTGTATGAACGGGACGGCAAATACTACCTATGGTTCAGCGCCAACTGGAAGGAAAATCCCACTAAGGAGCAAGAGAACTTCCGTATCGGTGTAGCCGTAGCCGATAAGCCTACCGGTCCTTTCAAAGACCTGTTCAACCAACCGGTATTCGACCCCGGCTATCCTATCATCGACGCAAACATACTCTTTGACGATGCTTCCGGAAAGACCTACCTCTACTACTCCCGCTGCTGCTACAAACATGCCGTTGAAAGCGAAGTTTCAGCATGGGCTAAAGAAAAGGGCTGGTTTGACGAGATTGAGGAAAGTTGGATTTACGGCGTGGAACTGAAACCAGATTTCTCCGGTATCATCGGAGAACCGGTAGCACTGCTTTGCCCGCCCCAGACAATGGACGACCCTCAAGCGGAATGGGAGAACCGCTCGGTGACTTCACATGAAGTCAACAGACGCTGGACAGAAGGTTCGTATATCGTGAAGCACAAAAATCTTTACTATATGCTGTACTCTGCAAACTTTTTCGGAGGGAAAAATTATGCGGTGGGTTATGCTACCTCCCAGAACCCCTTAGGACCATTCACAAAAGCTGCCAACAATCCGGTGCTGCAAAAGGATACAGAGCAAGGCGGCATCGTGACCGGAACCGGGCATTGTATGCTCATCGATATTCACAACCGCCTCTACTGTGTCTATCATGGACGCACCGAAACCACTGGTGACGAACGAATGGTATTCATCGACCTCATAGACATCCAACCAGACGGGAAACTGGTAGTCCACGGACCGAATACGGATTTACAGAAAATCACATATTAAAGCTATCAGGCGCAGACTGTACAGCATTTCACGGTTCATTATTCCCCGTGGCTCTCCTATACATTCCGCGCCTGATGAAAATTAAAAAGGACATATCCATACACAACAATCCGCTCCATATTTGTTCCTAACTTCAATTCTATTTTCACCGGTATCCAATACAATGCCTTTCCATTCCAGTACATTTACGGAATCAGGTTTTGCAGTCCCATATGCTTTGCCATTGATATACAATTTGGCAGCTCCGCTATTGCTGAATACTTGCACATCAACGGTTTTGCGGGTTCTGTTTACCAATCGTTTTCCTGCGATATATACAAACTTATCTTCTTGATTCCAGTTTGCCTTATAAAAGTAAAAGGCATCTTTCTTTATTTTCCGGTCGTAAGTCACCAGCCCCTTATCGTTGCGTCCCATAATGGATCCCTCCCTACGGCCTGCCGCCGAAAAGTCGAACATGCACCAGATGAAGTTGCACCACAAGAATTCGCGTTCCTGAAGCTGTTTCCAATTCTCCACATGATAATAAGTCTGCCAGTTTTCGGGATGCCATTGCCCCCACGGTTCCGGATGCCTCAGCGAGTCCTCCTGCTGGAATACGCATGCCCCGGCACCATACTCGCTGATGCCCATCTTCCGCTCCGGATGTGCTGCATGCTCGCGGTCTATCCAGCGCCCCATGTCATCCATGTTGTCGCCATACCAGCCGAAATACTTGTTGAAAGCAATCAAGTCGGTGAATCCGTTGAAGTCGTCATCCTGATTACTGGCTCCCATAGTGGGACGGCTCGGGTCCAACTGACGGGCCAAAGCATGAAGCTCTGCCGCCATACGCGAAGGACGGTCCAGCCAACCGGAATTTATCTCATTGAACAGCCCCCAGAACAAAATGCAGGGGTGATTGTAGTTCTGTAAAATCAGTTCCTTCAATTGCAGGCGCAAGTTTTCATCATAAGCAGGATTATTCACATAAACATTGACAAAAGGAATCTCAGCCCATGCCACCAGTCCCCGCTTGTCCATCTGTTGATGCATGTATTTGGCTTGCGGATAGTGACAAAGACGCACGGCATTGCATCCCATTTCCTGCATCAAGTCCAAATCTTCATCATGGTCTTGCGGATAAAATGCCGAAGCGCGTTCTGCCCTATCCTGATGCCGGTTCACGCCATTCAAGCGATAAGGCTTTCCATTCAGGAAGAAACCTTTCTCCGCATCGGCATGAAAGTAGCGGAAACCTATCTCTTCTTCGCGGCGGTCTATCTCTTTTCCATCCTTACGCAATATCACCACTCCTTTATATAAATAGGGATTCTTCACTCCATCCCACAAATGAGGCCTTTCAAGCACTATGTCCATCATCACCTTTTTATCCTCACCCACCTCTGCACTGGCAACACGGCAAAGCAACTTTTCCTTGTCATATAGTCGAAACTCCACCTCGCAACCGGTCACAGTAGTTTCCCTTGCCGAAAGCAGTGCTTCAATTTTCAAATGGGCCTTTTTCTCCGATACATCGGACTGAGTGAAGAATACACCTGAAGAGGCATAATAAGCAGGTTCTATGCAGACATCCTCCGTCACCAGCAGTTCCACCCCCCGATACAACCCACCAAACATATTGAAGTCGCCGCAAATGGGAGCGACATCCATAGTCTGAGCATTGCTGACACGAATTTCCAATACACTTTCTGTTCCCGGGACCAGGAAATCAGTCAATTCTGCCGCAAATGCCGTATAACCACCCTTATGTTGCATCACAAAATGATGGTCGATAAAAATGTCGGCAACCGTCTGTGCAGCCATCACTTTCAAGAAAAAACGTTTGCCCCGATAATGGGCAGGAACAGACAACTTACGACTGTAATTGCATAATCCCCTATAATAATCGGCATTGCCAAACATGCCATCGCCCGCATTCCAAGTGTGAGGCAAAGTAACCTTCACTATTTCCGAAGCAGGTGCCTGAAAACCCCGGTGGAAATTCCATCCTTCATTCAGTGGAATCACCTCTACGGCAAATACACATGTTGACAATATTCCCAAAGAGAATAAAAATAAAATGATGAATCTGTTCATTTTCGATAAAGTATTAGAAGGTTAATCATATTGGCAGGAACCAGTCCTTCCCTGCAAAGGTATGAAATAAATGTTGAATAATAAATGAGAAAAACACTTCAAGACACGCAAGACAACAAACGGATGGCATGTTTAAGACTTATACGACCGCGATGCAACATTACAGACCTATTAATGCAACATATTTACGTTTATTTAAATAAGATATTGCTATCTTTGAGAATTCAATTTCAGATTATATAGTATGTCTTTTACAAACTATTTACACAAATTAGTGTTCCCCCTCATTATTCTGTTACTGGCTTATCTGCCGTTAGCAGGACAAACTCCGTATGTATTTCGCCATCTGAAAGTAGAAAACGGGCTTTCAAACAATAACGTAAAAACCATATTGAAAGACTGTGAAGGCTTTTTATGGATAGGGACCGCCAATGGATTGAACCGATACGACGGATATAGCTTTAAAGTGTATCAACCCAAAGAAAAAGACATCCATTCTTTATTGTCTAACGACATCTGGAACTTACAGGAAGACGGTTTGGGCAATTTGTGGATTGGAAGCGAGGCAAGATATTGTATATACGACCGAGACAAAGACAACTTCATTACCGATATTCCCTCATACCTCCTTAAAATAGGCATCCAGATAAATGGTACCTACAAAGTACATGTTGACAAAAGACACAATTTATGGGTACTGCAAGGCCAAAATGCTTTTTACTTCAATTTTTTTCATAAAACCCTTAAAACATTCAAAATAGAAAACTTTCCAGAAGAAACTCCGGAACTGAGTATCAGCGATGATGGTGAAAACCTATATCTTCTTTGGAATTCGACCTTATTGAAACTAGAGAACAACGCAAAGAAATGTAAACGGGTAGATAACATCAGCTTACCCTCCAACTCTATTATCGAAAAGCACATATACATTGATTATCATGGAGGCATCTGGCTATATTCATATACCGATGAACAAATATTCTATAAGAAAAACATAAAATCGGAATGGAACCAAATCAATCTCCATTCCAAAATAGAGACAAAAAGTAATGCGGTAAGGAGCATACTGGATGACTCGAACGGACATGTCTGGATAGGAACGGACCATAAAGGAGTATTCATTTATGACTACGTAAATGATAACCTTGTCAACCTCCTGAATACCCCTATGTCTTCCACATCCCTTGCTTCCAACAGAATAAATACAATCTACCGTGATGATTCAGGCGTCATTTGGTTAGGAAATTTCAAAAAAGGAGTTTCTTATTATCACGAAAGCTTCCATGAATTTATTGATACCCAGCATAAAGAATGCGGTGATATAGCCTCCATTTTAGAGGATAAGGCCGGAAACATTTGGCTGGGAACAGATGGGAACGGACTTTATGTAAAAGAAAAGCAAAAAGGATTTGCCATTCGCAAACTATCCATCCCCGACATAGCCATCATCAGTCTTCTCGAAGACCATAAAGGACGGATTTGGGCAGGAAGTTATCAAGACGGATTGTTCTGCTATGAGAACAACAGTATTCGCCATTTTACTCCAGAGAACAGCCAACTGCCATACAGTGGCGTATGGAGTATGAAGGAAGACCGATATGGAAACTTATGGATAGGTTATGTACTGGAAACTTTGGTTTGTTTTAATCCGGACGCAAATACTGCGACAAGTTATCTACTACCTGATGGGAATAATATCAATGTACTCAATATCTGTTATGACTATGGAGACAAAATGTATATCGGGACTACATACGGACTCTGTGTAATGGACATCGTGACGAGAAAACCCGAAATGATTTATGCCAATCGAAAAGAGACACAGCCATTCAAGCAGCTCTTCATTTCCACTGTATTCAAGGACGACAGAGATATATTGTGGTTAGCCCATAAACAAGGATTGACTGCCTGGGACTTAAAAAATGATTCACTACACTGGTTCGACGTAAACAACGGATTGTGTGACAATCTCATTAACAGTATAACCCAAGACAATCATGGTAACATGTGGCTTGCAACAAGTAACGGATTGTCTATATTGGAAGTAACCCCAGACACCCAGGAAGGAGTAGACTTTTCTTTCAAGAATCTTTCTACCAGAGACGGATTGCCAGAAAATCATTTCAACTCCCATTCCGCTTGTAAATTGTCCAGCGGAGATTTACTGCTGGGAGGCACCAGTGGCTATACATCTATAAATCCGAACAAGCTGACCGAAAAGAGCCGACCGCTGGCAAAGGTGTATTTTACAAATCTGACCATTGGCAATCAACATATAGAAGTAGACTCAATATATGAAGGGCGTAAACTATTAACAACTGTACTTGGCAGAACCCCATCATTGTCTGTCAGATATGACGATTATTTAATCTCCATCGAATTTGCCGCAGGCGATTTGCTGAATGCTGATAAAATAAGATATGCCTATAAACTGGAAGGATTAAATACCCAATGGTACTATACAAACGAGAACAAAGTAGCTTTCACCACCCTTCCTCCTGGCAATTACAAACTATTGATTAAAGCTTGTAACAGTGACGGTATATGGAATGACGAAGCTAGTGAGTTGAATATAACCGTTTCATCTCCAATATATTTATGTAATGTTGCTATCATCTTATACATATTGTTTGCCATTGGTATAATATCCTATGTAATATACCGATTCAAAAAGCATCACAACATAAGACTGGAGCAACAACGAGCAAAACTGGAGCAAGAACAAAAGTTGCTCCTGAATGAGATGAAGCTAAAGTTCTTTACAAATATAAGCCATGATTTACGTACACCACTGACGCTTATCATTAGCCCGTTACAAATGTTATTGTCAGAAACCCTGGATGACGGAATACGCAAAAAACTAAATACAATCAATAAAAATGCACAACAATTACTTACATCGATAAACTCTCTGCTTGATTTCCGGAAACTGGATGTAGGAGCCGAGACAGCTCATTACAAATCGGGAGATATTGTCAACTTTATCCGCGAGATTTGCAGTACTTTTCAAGAGTATGCTCTTGACCATACCATCAGCTTCTGTTTCATGTGCGAAGTAGAAAACCTGAACATGTCCTTCGATCCGGTTAAAATAAAAAAAGTAATGAACAACTTGTTGTCCAATGCCTTCAAATACACTCCTGATAAAGGAGAAATCAATGTACATCTTTATCGCGAAGATGACAATGTATGCATCTGTGTGGCAGACAACGGACAAGGTATCATAGACAAAGACAAGAAACATATCTTCGAACGTTTTTATCAGGTGCAACAAACTTCGGAAAAAACCGGCAGTGGAATCGGCCTGCATATTGCAAACGAATATGTACATCTACACAAAGGAACAATCTCCGTTACAGACAATTTTCCTAAAGGTTCCGTATTTACCGTTAAATTGCCTATCGTCACATATGCCAGTGAAAAGGAGGAATTACTTCCGGAACTGCTAAACAATGACAAAGCTCCGAATGAACTTCCCGTTCCAAATGCGGAAGAATTGCGGTATACCATCTTGTTGGTGGACGACAACAAGGATTTCTGTAGTTTCATGTCTGAATACCTGTCCGATGAATACGCCATACAGGTTGCCTACAATGGAGCAGAGGCATTGAAGATATTAGAAAAAAACAGTGTCAATATTGTAATAAGCGACATCATGATGCCAGTGATGAATGGAACAGAGCTATGTCGGCAAATCAAAACAAACATGCAATGGTCCCACATTCCCGTTATATTGCTTACAGCCCGTATGGCAGAAGAATACAAAAGTGAAGGATTTGAGCAAGGAGCCGATGACTATATCGTAAAGCCTTTTGACTTCAAATTACTAAAGCTGCGCATCAGGAAATTTATTGAATGGACAGAAAAAAGCCATCGTAAATTCAGTCAGAAAATAGAAGTGACACCTAATGAAATAACAATCACTCCACTAGACGAACAATTTATTGAAAAAGCTATCAAAATAGTAGAAGAGCGCATGAGTGATTCCGACTTCTCTGTGGAAATGTTAGGAGCAGAATTGGGGTTGAGTCGTAGCCATCTCTACAAAAAGCTGATGTGTATCACCGGTAAAGGTCCGGCAGAATTCATCCGGATTATCCGTTTGAAGCGCAGTAAGCAACTTCTAAAGGAAAGCCAGAAACAAATTGCAGAAATTGCCTATGAGGTGGGATTCAGTTCTCCAAAAAGGTTCACTGTAAACTTCAAGAATGAATTTGGAATATCACCATCTGATTACATCCGCAGTCTAAAATGATAACTTGAAACATAAAGGTACACTATTTAAAACATAACAAGCCTACATTATTGCCAAAACAGTTCATATTTGCAGTGACTTTCAAATCAGTCATTTCTTATATTTTTAAATCTTAAATTAAAGTATTATGAAGTTACGCGCAAATGTACGTCCACAATGGCAATGGGCAAAATTAAAGCAATTGCTTGCCATTGTGCTGATGTTTTGGGGTACAATCTCCATGTACGGACAAAGTAAAATGATTTCCGGTATCGTTCAGTCAGAATCGGACGGTGAACCACTTGTAGGAGCCACCGTTATAGTAAAAGAGACCAAAGCCGGTGGTACCACCGACCTCAACGGACGTTATTCCGTCCAAGCAGGACAAGGGCAGACTTTGATTGTTTCCTACATCGGCTACCGTTCCAAAGAAATAAAGGTCGGAAAAAACAGCCGTATAGACGTGCAATTACAAGAGGACAACGAAATGTTGGACGAAGTAGTAGTTGTAGGTTACGGTACGATGAAACGCAGTGACTTGACCGGTTCCGTGGTCAGCGTGACGGGTGACGAACTGAAAAAATCCGTAGTCACCTCGCTCGACCAAGCTTTGCAAGGACGCGCCGCCGGTGTACAAGTAACGCAGAACTCCGGTACTCCGGGTGGCGGTATCTCCGTCAGTATCCGTGGCATCAACTCCCTGAACGGCAACGAACCGCTCTACGTCATCGACGGTGTAGCCATATCGGGTAACAATAACGGTAACAGTAGTGTACTCAGTTCCATCAACCCATCGGACATCGTATCTATGGAGGTTTTGAAGGACGCTTCTGCCACTGCCATCTACGGTAGCCGCGCCTCCAATGGTGTGGTACTTATCACTACCCGTCAGGGCGAAACGGGCAAGACCAAAGTTTCCTACGAAGGTTACTATGCCCTCCAGCAACTTCCCAAGAAGTTGAAAACATTGTCGCTTCCCGAATATGCCGTTTATCAGAACCTCCGCGCTGCCACAATCGGTTTCGGTGAACGCGAGGAGTTTAAAGATCCCACACTCCTTGGTGAAGGAACCAATTGGCAGGACGAAATCTTCCGCACAGCACCGATGCACAACCATCAAATAAACATTTCCGGCGGTTCGCAAAACATGAAATACTCCTTATCGGGCGGTTACCTGCAACAAGACGGTATCGTGTTCGGTTCCGATTTCGAACGTTTCTCTTTCCGTGTCAACATGGACAACGATATTAACAAATGGCTCACTACCGGCTTGCGTGCTTCAGTGGCACGTACCAAACAAACCAACAGCGTAGACGGTTCGGGTGCCATCTATAATGCCCTGAACCAGCTTCCCGAGGTACCCGCCCGCAATCCGGACGGAAGTTTCGGTATGCAGACGGAGAATATGTATGGAACTTACTTCTCCAATCCCCTCTCCGACCTTATCCAAAACGAAAACTACAGCCGCAGTACACAGGTTTACGTCAATGCTTTTGCTGACATCAAATTATGGAAAGGATTGGTGTTCCGCACAGAGTATGCAGCCAACTACAACTACAACACCGGTTATCGGTTCACTCCTTCCTACGACTATGAATTCTTCAAACAACAATCTTCGGCAAGCCGCTCGGCAGGTAACGGAAGTAACTGGACTTTGAAGACCTACCTTACTTACAATGGTACTTTCGGCAAGCACAACGTTTCGGTCATGGCCGGTCACGAAGCGCAAGAAAACAACTGGGAATCTTTGGACGGAAGCCGTACCAACTTCCTCTTCAACTCGGTTCACGAATTGAATGCCGGAGACGCCACTACCGCCAAAGCCAACAGCTCACGCGGTTCATCCGCCATCGAGTCTTACTTCGGCCGTCTGAACTATAACTTTGCCGACCGCTACTTGCTGACCGCCACCCTCCGTGCCGATGGTTCTTCATCCTTTGCCAAGGAAAGCCGCTGGGGTTGGTTTCCCTCTGTAGCATTGGCATGGAAAGTCAACAACGAAGCCTTCCTTAAAGACGTGGAAGCCATCAACTCCCTAAAACTTCGCTTAGGGTGGGGTGTGGTAGGTAACCAATGGGCAGGCTCTTATGCCTACGGTGTAACCATGGCTTCGGCAGCTTCCATCTGGGGAACCGGATTCTATGCCGGAAACTACCCCAACCGTAGCTTGAAATGGGAAGAAACCAACTCCTATAACATCGGCCTAGACCTCGCCCTCTTCGACAACCGCGTGGAATTGATTGCCGACGCTTATTACAAGAAGACCGACAACCTCTTGATGCAAGCCTCATTGCCCACCTATGTAAGTGGACTCATCGGTGCACCGTGGGTCAACGCCGGTGCCATGACCAACAAGGGTGTGGAATTTACACTGAATACACGCAACATCCTGACCCACGACTTTACCTGGACTTCCGGACTCACCTTCTCCATCAACCGCAACGAAGTAACAAAACTCTACTCCGAGTCATCGGCAATCTCGGGCATCAACGGAAATGAAACGCTGACCTACACTATGGTGGGCGAACCGGTCGGGCAGTTCTACGGTTATAAAGTCATCGGTATGTTCAAAGAAGAGAGCGACTTCTACAAGAAAGATGCTGACGGCAACTTCCAGCTCGACGAAGCGGGCAATCGCATACGTATAGCAATTCCCAAGGGTCAACAAATAAGCAAAAATGGTATCTGGGTAGGTGACTACATTTACGAAGACCTTCACGAAGATGGTGTAATCGATGAAAAAGACCGTACATTCTTGGGTAATCCAGCTCCTAAGTTCACCTTCGGATTCAACAACTATTTCGCATATAAAGGATTCGACCTCAACATCTTCCTTAACGGTTCGGTAGGTAATAAAGCCGTCAACCTAATCCGCCGCACGTTTACCGACCCCATGCGAAACAGCAACTTGCTGAAAGAAGCCACCGACATTGCTTTGATTGGAATGCACGACCCCGAAGTGGGCGATGAAGAGCTCTCCAACGTCTATATCGTCAATGCCGACCGAGCCAAAGTACAGCGTGTCACCACCAGTAGCGCCAATGACAACAACCGTATCTCCAGCCGTTTTATCGAAGATGCCTCTTATCTCCGTATAAAGAACATCTCATTGGGTTATACATTCCCCCGAAAGTGGCTGCGCCATTTACAAATAGACAATATACGGCTCTACGTCAATATTCAGAACCTTTGCACCATCAGTGGCTACAAAGGATACGACCCTGAAATAGGCGCATTGAATTACAATGTCCTCTTGCGGGGTGTGGACGATGCCCGTTACCCCTCTCAGCGTATCTATACGTTCGGACTTAATTTTAATTTTTAATGAGTTTGGCAAATATCACTAAAAAAGACAAATAACATGAAATACAGATTTCTCACCCTTATATCGTCGCTCCTCCTGCTCACAGCGTGCAGCGACTCTTTTCTGGAACGTGCTCCCGAAGGCAACTACGTGGATGTAACCTTCTACACTTCCGATAAAGCTTTACAAGCGGCTACAGCCCCGCTCTACAATCGTGCCTGGTTCGACCTCAACCAGCGTTCCATCGTGCCGCTGGGCAGTAACCGGGCTAACGACAACTTCAGCCGCTGGGGTTCCCCAGAATTTACCAACTTCAAGGTAACGGCATTGAACGACAATCTTGCCGCTGCCTGGAAAGGATTCTATTCGGTCATCACCATGGCAAACGCCGCCATCAGTGACGTGAAGACCAAATGCAGCAGCAACGTAAGCGAACAGGCTAAACTGACCGCCATTGCCGAAGCGCGCCTGATGCGTGCCTGTGCCTACTTCTACATGGTGCGTCTTTGGGGACCAGTCATTATCATTGAAGATAACGACAAAGTGGTAGCCAACCCCATCCAACCCCTCCATCGCGAAGAGGATGTGTTTGAATTGGTGATTCGCGACCTGACCTTCGCAGCTGAGAACCTCCCCGAAGTGCCGATGGCCAAAGGCCGCGTCAGCAGTTGGGGAGCCAAAGGAATGTTGGCCAAAGCCTACCTTGCCCGTTCTGGATGGAAAGGAGGTACACGAGACAATACAGACCTGGAACTGGCAAAAAAGATAGCAGCCGACGTGATAGAGAACAGCGGAATCGCCCTTTACGACCGCTACGAAGACCTCTTCAAATACAAACATAACAACAATCCGGAATCACTCATCGCCATGCAATGGGTACCGTTAGGTGATTGGGGAGTATGCAACACCCTGCTTGCCGACCTTGCGGGTAACAGCACGATGACTGGTGGCATTAACGTCTGGAGTAGTTACCAAGCCAGCATTGATATGCTTCAGCAATATGAAGTAGGCGATACCATACGCCGCAACGCAACGTTCTGCACTCCGGGAACATATTATCCCTATATTTGTATTGCCAATGGTGGATACACCTACGACGGCAACACCTCCAGCATCAAGAAAGGCGTGCCCGGCGGTCCCGATGATGACAACGATGGCTATATCCAGTCAATGAATTCTCCGCTTAACACCTACATCTTGCGTTTGGCCGATGTTTATCTCACCTATGCCGAAGCTTGTCTCGGCAACAATGAAGAATTGACCGGCGGCCCCGGTCTGGAAGCATTGAATCTTGTCCGCGACCGTGCCTGTATTCCACGTAAGAAAAGCATCACCTTTGAAGACATTATCCGTGAACGTCGCGTCGAATTTTCTATGGAGTATTGCAACTGGTATGACATGGTGTCGTGGTATCATTGGAGACCCGACTACATGCTCAATTATTTCCAGAACCAGCACCGAGGTTATACAGTTGACAACATTGTGAAAGATGAGGACGGCTATCTGCACTTCGGTAAATACGACGGTGATGTCTTCCTCGAAGGTGTGGAAAATTGGCAGGAACCGGGCGAAAATGTCGAAATTACCCACAACAACATCATGATGCCCTATCCGGAAAGCGACATCATCCAGAACCCGCTGCTGAATGAAGAACCGGTAGCCTATGAGTTCAGTGAATAAGTCAAACGATACATTCATTATCTAATTTTACTATTATAACATGAAACATATCCATTTTCCCTTAATATTGCTGACCATTATGCTGGCATGCAATCTCTTCACCGCTTGTAACGACGATGAAGGCGGCGGTATCCCCGTCATCCACCACATTCGCCTGACAGACCCCGAGAAAGCCGACAGTACCTTTACTGACGTAAATCCAGGTACCATGATTGTGGCTATCGGTGAAAACTTGAACGGTGTGAAAAAAGTATTCATCAATCAACAAGAAGTTTCATTCAACAGTAACTACAGCACATCTACCAATCTCATCCTCACCATTCCCGCAGATTTACCGCTGGTTGGCGCCAATCCCGATTTGAAGGATGAACTACGTATAGAAACTACGCACGGCACAGCCATCTACTCGATGCACGTGCTCTCGCCTGCACCCTATATTACCCGCATCGCCACTACTTTCCCCGTAGAGGTAGGAACACCATTACGCGTAATAGGAGGCAATTTCTACGAAATCCAGCGTATCTACTTCACCACAGCCGAAGGTGACATTACCGATGCTCCCGTATCAACAGAAATAACAGAATTTACAGTAAACAAAGATTTCAGTGAAATTTCCTTCAAGGCACCGGCAGGACTGATTGATGAAGGAAGTCTGGTAGTAGAATGCTATACGGCAGCGGCATTCACTCCCTTCCGCCGTACAGCTCTTCCACCGAGCATCAACAAGGTAAGTTCCATGATGCCTATCACGGGTACTACTGTTACCGTACTGGGACAGAATTTCATGGACATCGCCTCCATCACAATGGGCAACCGCTCCGTAGACCTCTCTACTGTTACTATAAGCGAAGCCAACGATGTGCTTACCTTCACCATGCCGCGCCCACCACAAGGCACTTGCTCACTCGCCATCACCACAATGGGCGGCACTGCCGAAGTTCCGGGCTTCTATCCTCTGGAGAATATCGTGCTCAACTACGATGACATCGGTTCCTTCTCATGGGGCGGATTTGCCACAGCCATCACAGCCGACGGTTCGGTACCCCCCTACTTCTCCGACGGGCAATGCTATCAGCTGGCCGGTGAACTTTCTGCATGGAACTGGTGGTGGGGACAATTGCAGAACACCGCTGTATGGAATATTGATGCCGCCTTCTTGCCTGCCGCTACACCGACTTCCGAACTAGCTTTACAGTTCGAGTGTTTTGTAGCGCAAGAATATGGCGAAGGTCCTGTCTTCCGTATCTACCTCAAAGGAAACGAGGCACACAACTACACGGACTATCGTCCTATGAGCGATTTCACTGGAAAGACCGAAGTAGGCCAGTGGATGCAATGCAGCATTCCGCTCTCTGCACTCGTGGATGAAGCTACCTGGGGCAAATTCCAAAGCCGGAGTGGCGAAGAGCTGGCACTCCAGATGACCAACCCCAGCGGTAATGGTCCATACAACATCGAAATGTATTTTGATAATTTCCGAATTGTCAAGATACAATAATTCAATAAATTGAATTCAGACACAGAATTAACATAAAGTGACACCGCTCTTTTAAACTTTTAGACGCTGATTCAGCTGAATCAGCGTCTAAAAAATGAATACACCGCAATTATTAAAGAGAAAATCAATGAATATCATGGTACAAATCTTCAAGGAAACCCTATTGACCAGCCTGATTCTGTTTCTGATGACGGCTTGCTCTGACGATAAAAAAGAACTGAAAATCATCGTAGAGCCTACTTCCTTCCATTTTGAACAAACGGGTGGTAGCAAGAAATTCGGTATCACCCCCAATGAACCAGCCACTTTCCAAAGTTCGGAAGCATGGTGCAAAGTAACCTCGGAAAGCAGCACTCCCGTACAGGCAATCTATAACATAACCGTAGAACCCAACACTACGCCCGACGTGCGCAACGCCATCATCACCGTCAGCGTAAAGGAGCATGTACAAGAAATCAACGTGGAGCAGGCGGCCTATATCCAAAGCGATGAACCGGAAAAATACACTGTACGCGAGAATCTCACAACCCACCAACTGATTAACGAAATGGGACTGGGCATCAACCTAGGCAACACGCTGGATGCCGTGGGCGACTGGATAGACCCAAGCAACATTCTCAATTACGAACAAGCATGGGGAAGCCCTATTATCACACAAGAAATCATTGAAGGATATGCCAAAGCGGGCTACTCATCTCTGCGCATACCGGTCAGCTGGGGCAATCTGCTGTCCGACGACTTCAAAGTGCATCCTGACCTGATGGACCGCGTAGAGAAAATCCTAAACTGGACCCTCGACTGTGGCATGGTGGCTATCATCAATATCCACCACGAAAACGAATGGATTAAACAAGTACCCACCGACAGCAAAGCAAAAGAAAAATTCACTTCCATCTGGAAACAGATATGTGAACGCTTCGAAAAGTACGGTGACCACTTACTGTTCGAGCCAATGAATGAAATCGGATACGATGAGATTTGGACTCCGTGGAGCGGTAGTGAAGCCGACAAGGCAAAGGCACTGGGATACGTGAACGACCTCAACCAGCTCTTTGTCGACATAGTAAGAAACAGTGGCGGCAACAACGCCAAACGTCATCTGTTGGTGGAAATCTACAACACCAACTTGGAGTATGCTTACGACCCCTTGTTCAAGATGCCGAATGATCCCGCAAACCGACTTGCTCTTACAGTGCATTACTATACTCCCGCAAACTTTGCCATACTGGGTGGAGGCGAGGTTGTCGATTGGGGTGTAGGCCGGGAAAGCTGGGGAACGGAAGCTGACTTCAAGGAACTGAACGACAATATGGACCTACTGAAGAAGAATTGCGTAGACAAAGGAATCCCCGTCATCATAGGCGAATATTGCGCCGACTCCAGAAACAGAACAAAGGAAGTGATAAGACTCTTCTGTGTTTCCGTAACCGAAGCCATCTACTCGCGCGGCATGTGCCCAATGCTATGGGACACTCCGGGGGGACAATACAACCGACAGACTTGCCAGTTCGACGACCCTCTCTTCTTAGAAGAAATGATGGCTATTCCGGTTAAATATCCACGGAATTAAACAAATATTCATAATCAATAATCAAATAAAAATGAACAGAATCAGCACTTGTTTCGCCAGCCTATTGCTTTCTTGTGCATTGACGGCACAAGCACAGCAATATCAACTGAATTCACCGGACGGAAAACTAATTGTCAACATCGAAGCCGGACAAACCCTCAACTGGGCGATTGCCCACGACGGTACCACCGTTCTTTTGCCTTCAGACATTGCCATGCAATGCACCGAAGCTGAGGGAAAGCCCATTGCTTTCACCTTCGGCAAAAATGTGAAGGTGACCAAAGCTACCCGTACTTCCGTCGACACTTCCTTCCCCACTCCTTTCTACAAAAAGGCGAATGTGAAGGACACTTATAACCAACTCACGCTGAAATGCCGTAACGGCTATAGCATACAGTTCCGCGCCTACGACGACGGAGCCGCCTATCGTTTTGTTTCCGAACTGCGCAAACCTTTCTGCGTGAAGGACGAGATTGCCGAGTTCAACTTCGACCGCGATTACCACGCTTTCGTGCCCTATATTAACGACAATCGCGCCGGCGAGCGTTACTGCTACTCCTTCGAGTCCTACTACGATGAGGCCCCCCTCTCTCGCATGTACAAAGACTCGCTTGCCATTACTCCGCTGATGGTAGAACTGGAGAACGGAAAGAAAGCCGTCATTATGGAAGCCGGATTGTCCAACTATCCCGGCATGTTCCTCACTGCCAACCCACAGATGCCCCACGGAGTGAAGGCAGAATTCGCCCCCTATCCACAGGAAACAGTCATCGGAGGCTATGACCGCTTGAACCTCGTCCCTACCAAACGTGCCGACGTTATCAGCAAGCCCAACAATGCCCCCTACTTCTGCCCCAACGGGCGTCCCACAGGGAAACAGACCTATCCTTGGCGTGCCGTGCTTGTTGTTACCCACGACACACAACTCGCCAACAACGACATGATGCAACGCCTCGCACCCGAATGCCGCATCGCTGACACATCCTGGATTAAACCCGGAAAAGTGGCATGGGACTGGTGGAATACTTGTAACCTGACCGGCGTGGACTTCAAGGCAGGCATGAATACGCCCACCTATAAGAAATACATCGACTTTGCCGCCGAAAACCAGCTGGAGTATATCATCATCGACGAAGGTTGGAGCGGAAAGGAATCATTAATGGAAGACATCAGTCCCGAAATCAATCTCGAAGAACTGGTGGCATACGGCAACCAAAAGGGCATAGGCATCATCCTCTGGGCAAGCTGGCGCAATCTTACGGGAGGAGGCGACATCTCCCCTGCCGTGGAACAAGTTATCAGCCACTACGCACAAATGGGAATCAAAGGTTTCAAAATTGACTTCTTCGACCGCGACGATCAAATCGCCATCTCTTCTACCGAACAGCTCGCAGCATGCGCCGCCAAGCATCACATGTTGCTTGACCTACACGGACTGAAACCCTTTGGTATCCAGCGTGCCTATCCCAACATCCTCAACTTTGAAGGTGTGAAAGGACTGGAAAACAGCAAGTGGGAACCCATCGTGAACGGTGCGCCCTTGCATGACTTTCCACGCTACGACGTTACCGCTCCCTATCTGCGCCAACTCGTCGGTCCGATGGACTATACGCCGGGAGCTATGGTAAATGCCACCCGTTCCTTGTTCCGCTCCGTCAACGATCACCCCATGAGCCAAGGTACGCGTGTACACCAGATGGCTATGTACACCGTCTTCGAGGCACCCTTGCAGATGCTTGCCGACAGTCCCAGCAAATACATAAAGGAACAGGAATGCACCGACTTCATCGCCAAGGTTCCCACTACCTTCGACGAAACCATTGCCCTTGATGGTAAAATAGCCGAATACATCACGATAGCACGCCGAAAAGGTAACTCTTGGTTTGTAGGTTGCATGACCAACTGGACTCCGCGCAGCTGCACCATCGACCTCTCCTTCCTCGGCGAAGGAAACTATGAAGCTGAAATCTTTGCCGACGGCGTCAATGCCGACCGTGAAGCTACCGACTATAAAAAAGAAGTACGCATCGTCACTGCCAAAGACAAACTCAATGTACAACTGGCACCCGGCGGTGGATGGACAGCACGAATTACAAAAAAATGAATCTGAGAAAACTGTTTCTGCCATTGTGTTCAGTAGCCTTGTGCCTGCAATCCTATGCACAAGACAAATCCTTCCTTAAGGATATGCTCTGGTATATAGACAACCCTTCTGTATTTGAAAAAGGACAAGAGGAAGGACACGCTTGGCATATGCCCGAAAAGAGCATGCTACTGAATGGGACATGGAAGTTTTTCTGGTGCGATACACCGGAAGGGATACCTGCACACTTTTTTAACCCCGAATTCCCGGATAAGCAATGGGGCGACATCAAAGTTCCCTCAAACTGGGAAATGCAAGGTTATGGTGACAAGCTGTTCAGAAATGTATCTGCTCCCTTCGGGGTGAATCCACCACATGCTCCCAAAGAGTATAACCCTACCGGACTATACCGGCGAACATTCAAGGTACCTGCAAGTTGGGCGGCAAAAGACCAGATATTTTTAAGGTTCGAGAAAGTGGCATCCGCTTCTTTTGTATGGGTCAACGGTCATGAAGTGGGCTACAATGAAGGAGCACAAGAACCTGCCGAATACAACATCACTCCTTATTTGAAGCCGGGCGAAAACACGCTGGCTGTCTGTGTACTAAAGTATTCGGACGGCTATTACCTGGAAGGACAAGATTATTGGCGACTGGCCGGAATCTTTGACGACGTATGGTTGTACGCCACACCTGCTGTCAGGATATTCGACTGGCAAGTAATCACAGAGTTTGATAATACGTATACCGATTCGCAGTTAAGTATTCAGGTAAAAATCAAGGACTACCAGAACAAGCAAAGCGGGAATTATGGATTGAAGGCTTACTTAAAGGATAAAAACGACAAGATTATCTGTAACTTTTCCGCAGCTCCATTTGAAATGGACGCTGCGGAAAAGACAATACAGTTGCATACCTTGGTACAAGAACCCCGGAAATGGACAGCCGAGACACCCGAGCTTTATACGCTCGGTCTGGAATTATCCAATCCGGCCGGTCTGCAGAAAGACAAGATAGAAACGGTCATCGGATTCAAAAAGACGGAAATCAAAGACGGTGTCTTTTATCTTAACGGTATCCCACTGAAAGTCAATGCACAAAATTCGCACATGCAGCATCCCGAAGAGGGACATGTCATGGACGAAGCCACCATACGCAAGGATTTTGAATTGTTGAAACAGTTTAATTTCAATGCCGTACGTACCTCTCACTATCCTCCGGTGAATAAGTATTTGGAACTGGCCAATGAATACGGGCTTTATATCATAGACGAGGTGGGCGATGAAGCCCATGCCTCGGAATGGATTTCAAGTCTCCCGGAATACGAAGAGATGTATCGCGAGCGATGCCGCAGAATGGTGTTACGGGACAGAAACCATCCCTGCGTCTTGTTCTGGAGCGCAGGAAACGAAAGCGGTGAAGGTATCAACATTACCCACACCATTGAAGAAGGGAAATCGCTGGACCCCACCCGCTTCTGGATGTATGGCGGAAATGCATTCTCCCATCCGGCAGAAGATATTATCGGACCCCGTTACCCTACTCCTATGGAACTGGAAATGCAGGTAGGCATAGGAGAGGATTCCCGACCATCGTTTATGGATGAATACTTATCGGTTGCAGGCAATGCCGGCGGTGCCCTGGACGATTATTGGGAAGCCATCTACCGACATCCCCGCCTGATGGGAGGGGCCATCTGGGATTTTGTAAGTCCGGGACTGACCGAACGGATAAGGCAAGTGGACGACCTTTCGCCCTTCCATACTCCCGCCCATCTGATGGGAAATGCCCGCTTAGTGAAGGAAGGAAAGAACACGGTGCTGGACTTGAACGGTCACGACCAATGGGTAGAGGTCTATCGTGCAGACAATGTGGAGTTGAACAGTAATGAACTGACACTCACTTGCAGAATCTACCCCCGGAAACTAGTAAGCAGTTGCGGCTCATTCATCACAAAAGGCAATTATCAGTTCGGGCTGCAACAACGCGGTAAAGACAAACTGGAATTTTATATCTATACTGATAAAAAGCATTCCGTATGCGCCTCCTTGCCTACTGACTGGGAATACAACTGGCATCAAGTGACGTGCGTCTACGACGGACAGAAAATGTCCATCTATATAGACGGAGCAGAAAAGGCCTCCACACAAGCATCGGGCAATATCCGGAACTTCCCCTACCCCGTCAACATCGGTCGGAATGCAGAAACACACGGCCAAGAGACTTCGGTCTACATCTGCGATGCTCAAATGGACGAAGTCGGCATTTTCGCCAAGGCACTGACTTCCTCTTTTCACCCGGAAGAAGCCGCTCTGTGGCTAGATTTTGAGCAAGAGACGGAAAATGGTACATTCTACAGTTACGGTATCGGTGCACGTACGTACGGCAGCATCTGGCCCGACCGTAGCGTACAGCCCGAAATGTGGCAAATGAAGAAAACCGGACAACCTCTTTCTTTTTCCATGTTGGATGTGACAGAGGGAGTCGTTGAGTTATGGAATCGCAATCATTATACAAATGCTTCCCGATATGCCATACGATGGGAATTGAAAGAAGATGACAAGGTTATTCAATCGGGCGACTTGGCACTCTCAACAGCGCCGCTTAGCCAAGAGCTGGTGCACATACCTTATAAGAAGCCAGCCCTGATTCCCGGCAAAGAATACCGCCTGATGCTTCATGCCGTCCTGAAAAAAGATGAATTGTGGGCAAAAGCCGGACATGAGGTGGCATGGGAAGAACTTGAACTGCCTTGGAGCCTGCCATGCTCTTCGGAAGAAAAGGCTCAAGGCGTACCTTCCTATTCACTTTCGGAGAAAGAATTGGTTGTCTCCGGAGATGGCTTCAAATATGTATTCAACCGTACCGACGGACAACTGACGTCGATGGTTGTTCAAGATATGGAACTGCTGGAATCACCGCTCCGGCTGAATCTTTGGCGTGCCCCGCTGGCCAATGAGCTGGACAACTGGAATGCCTCCAGCGCCCGCTCCTCCAACTGGAAAGAAGGTTACGGATACACGGTAGCCACAGAAATGTATTCTGCAGGGATTGACCGCCTGACACATCAGCCCCTCTCTTTTTCGGTGTCCGAAACCACCGAAGGCGTACATATACACATCATTGATGCGGAATTGATGGGCAAAGGAGAAAAAGAGAAAAAAGACCTCTACATCGAAGGAATACAGAACAACGGCATCATCAACCACTATGAGTATATTATCAATAGTGAAGGGACGATAGAGATACGCCATGTATTGAAGCCTGAAGGGAAAATGCCGCTTTGGTTTCCTCGCATAGGACTTACGCTGACCGTAAGCGATGCGCTCGACCAAGTGAAATGGTACGGCCGAGGACCGCAAGAGAACTATCCGGACCGGAAAACCGGCTATCCGACGGGGATATATGCCTCTACCGTACAAGCTATGTACGAGCCCTATCTAATGCCACAAGATTACGGATTGCGGACAGATGTACGCTGGCTGCAACTGACCACGGACAAAGGCATCGGCCTTCAATTCAAGATGAACGAATGGTTCAACTTCAACATTTATCCGTACAGCACAGACAATCTGACGAAAGCGATGTATACCTACCAATTGCAGAAGCAGAAAGGCATGACCCTGAATCTCGATTATGCCACTACCGGGGTCGGCTGTACGGCCCGCGGTGTATTCGGTGCTTACAAGGCGATGCCGCAGGAATATCGGAGAACCATCAGCATAAGACCTATGATGAAATAAAAATATTGTATCGGACTGGTAAGATTATGAAAAACAAAAATTACTTTATTCTATTAGTGTTGTTTTTAAGCGCTTTACAAATAAAAGCGCAGTATTCATTCGACAACGTGCTTTATGGTGCAGCCTACTATCATGAATATATGCCCTATGAGCGACTGGATGAAGATATCCGGCTGATGAAAAGAGCCGGCCTGACAGTAGTGCGCGTTGGAGAATCTGCCTGGGGAGTATTTGAGCCGCAAGAAGGAAATTTTGAATTTGAATGGATGGACCGCATTCTGGACAAGATGCATGCAGCAGGAATCAAAGTCATCTTGGGAACTCCCACCTATTCCATTCCTGCATGGCTGGCATACAAACACCCGGAAGTGCTGGCAGAACACGCCAAAGGAAACAAAGCCTATTATGGAATCAGACAGAACATGGATTTTACAAACCCGACCTACCAATTCTATTGCGAACGGATTATCCGCAAGATGCTGGAAAGATATGCACAGCATCCGGCAGTCATCGGGTATCAAGTGGACAACGAAACAGAAGCGCGCGGAGTAAACAACAGAGACTATTTCTTCGGATTCAGGAACTACATCAAACAGAAATTCAACAATGACCTGAATCTGCTTGCCAAGGAATGGGGAATGAACTACTGGGGAATGAACATCAACACCTGGGAAGAGTTCTATCCGCGCGATGGAGTGACAAGCCCCTCGTACAAGAATGAATGGGAACGCTATAACCGGAAGGAAGTGGCCGATTTTCTGAATTGGCAGTGCGACCTTGTAAATGAATACAAGCGTAAAGACCAATTTGTCACCCACTGCTTTATGCCCGACTTCCATAATATAGACCAAGTGGAAAGTTTCAGGCAGATGCAATATCCTGCCATCAATGTCTATCACGATGTACAGGATAAACAAGACGGCCAGCGCATCGCTTATGCCGGTGACTTCGTGCGCACCGTGGCCGACAACAATTACATCGTCATGGAAACCAACGCACAAGGCATCGGCTGGGATGCCCGCACCCAGTTTCCTCCCTACGACAACCAG
Source organism: Bacteroides sp. AM32-11AC (assembly GCF_003603515.1). NCBI lineage: Bacteria > Pseudomonadati > Bacteroidota > Bacteroidia > Bacteroidales > Bacteroidaceae > Bacteroides > Bacteroides sp. AM32-11AC. The sequence goes on from NZ_QTNH01000008.1 coordinate 127,191, forward strand.
TTGCGGCAGAATGTGTACGCACATTATGCTTCCGGAGCCAATATGGTGGAATACTGGCACTGGTCTACCCTGCACTACGGGCAGGAGACATACTGGCGAGGCGTGCTGGGCCATGACCTCCAGCCCAACCGCATATACAAGGAATTCACCACCACCGCCAAAGAGTTGGAAAGAATAGGCAGCCACATCGTGAACTTGAAAAAGAAAAACCGGGCAGCTATCCTCTACAGTCATGATTCTTATCATGCTCTCGGCTTCATGCCCTACACTTACAAGAGCAATTATCCCATTGATATGGTGCATAAAGCCCTCTATTTCCAAAACATAGAAACGGACATCATCCCTTGTGACAAGACAACCGATTTCAGCGGATATGACATGCTTGTCATTCCCCCTTTGTATGTGGCTACCGACCAATTGCTATTAGCCATTGATGAATTCGTACAGTCCGGCGGACACGTGGTAATGATGCACAAAAGCGGTTACTGCAATGAGCACTCCGCAGTTCGGGCCACCTTGGCTCCCGGGCCGCTACGCAAAGCCTGCGGCTTCCATTACCAGGAATTCTCCACTATCGGTGACTTATCATTAAAGGATAACCCCTTTCAATTAGAGGGAAAGAACCAGATAAGCGACTGGTATGAATTCCTGATTCCCGAGACAGCCACCCCGTTGGCTTATGCAGAGCATCCGTTCTTCGGCAAATGGCCCGTTGTCACCGAAAACAAGTATGGCAAAGGCAAACTGACCTACATAGGAGCCTACCCTTCGCAGGAATTGCTGAATGCCATCGTGCGAAAGGCAGCCATCCATGCCGGTATCATCTCTTCAGAGAGCGACGTGTTCCCCATCATACAGCGTTCGGGAATAAACAAAGCCGGAAAAGCCATCCGTTACTTCTTCAATTACAGCAGCGAGAGCAAAGAAATCACTCATAACTATCCGACGTCCAAAGAGCTGATTTCCGGCAAGACTGTAAAAGAAGGAGACCATATAACATTGCCCCCCTGGGGAGTTCTCATCATGGAAGTTTATTGACCATCAGAAAACATGAGAAAAAATGAGAAAAAAGATATTTGCCTTTCTATTGCTAAGTGCCCTATATGCCGGCGCCCAAGAAGTTCCAGACTGGGAGAATCCTATTGTAGTCGGCATCAACAAAGAGCCGTATCATGCCACACTGACATTGCCTTCGCAAAAAGCCGATTGCAAAGAAATCATATCCCTGAACGGCAAGTGGCGATTCCAATGGTCTGCCGGCCCGGGAAAGCGCCCGGCCGACTTCTACAAGAATGATTTCAATACCGACACATGGGATACCATCACAGTACCGGGAGCATGGCAATTGCAAGGTTATGGGAAACCTATCTATTCCAACGTAAACTATCCCTTCCAGAAGGATGCACCCAAAGTGACAAGCGAGCCTCCCGCCGAATATTACAGTTACGGGCACAGAAATCCCACAGGCTCTTATGTCACCACGTTCGAAGTGACGCCCGATATGAAAGACAAGTGCCTATACCTTCACTTTGAAGGAGTAAAATCGGCCATGTATGTCTGGGTAAACGGAGAGCGGGTAGGCTACAGCCAGAATTCGATGTCGCCTGCCGAGTTTGACATAACCGAATTTGTGAAGAACGGAACCAATCGTCTGGCAGTGGAAGTGTATCGGTGGTCGGACGGCAGTTATCTGGAAGACCAGGACATGTGGCGGCTTAGTGGAATACTCAGGCCGGTAGAGCTATGGGTACGTCCCCAGACAAATATCCGGGACTATAGGTTCAGCAGCGACTTGTCGGACGACATGCGTTCAGCTACATTCGGAACCGAAATTTGGATAAGAAACCAGACCGACCGCAAAGTAAAAGACCTGACCGTAGAAATAAACCTGGTGGGGAAAGACAACAGAGGAAATAAACTCGACAAAAAAATGGTGGCTCCCGTAGGTACTATTCAGGCCTTTTCTGAAACGAGCGTCACACTGTCCGAAATGCTCCGGGAGCCTCAACTATGGTCTGCCGAAAAACCGCATCTATATGACATCCACATCAAGCTTCGCAGGAAGAATGAACTTTTGGAATCGTTCGAATACCATTGGGGCATACGGAAAATAGAAATCGCGGGAGACGTCTTCAAAGTCAACGGGAAAGCCGTCAAGCTGAAAGGAGTGAACCGTCACGACTTTCATCCCCGTATGGGATTCTTTGTCGACAGCCAGACGATGGAAAGAGATATCCGGTTGATTAAACAAGCCAACATCAACATGATACGCACGTCCCACTATCCACATCTACCATTGCTGTACGAACTATGTGACAAGTATGGAATCTACGTAATGGACGAAGCGAACCACGAAAGTCACGCCTACGGTTTGGGGAACAAAGCATTAGGGGACAACCCGCAATGGACACTGGCCCATGTGGACAGGGCAGTGGCCGTGGTGGCAAGGGACAAGAACCATCCGTGCATCCTATTCTGGTCGTTGGGCAACGAGGGCGGAAGCGGAGCCAATTTGCGAGCCATGGCAGACACAGTCCGTGCCTTAGACCCCACCAGGCCGATATACGACGATACAGACCGCACGGTATCCGATGTCTATGACGAAGCCTATCTGCATCCCGACGCTTTGAAGGAACTTGGCAAGAAAATAACCGACCGCCCCGTATTCATGAGAGAATATGCCTACGCCATGGGAAATTCCATCGGCAACCTCAAGGAGTATTGGGATGTGATTGAAAAGGACGAGAGTATTATCGGAGCTGCCATTTGGTGCTGGGTAGACCAAGGCATTCCTAAAAAGCTGAACGGTGCACCGTTAAGTTTCGGCGAGAGCCCCTCGTCACTCCCATTACTGCCCGATGAATTCTGGGCGTATGGAGGAGATTTCGGGGACTATCCCAACGACGGTCCCACCGGCATTAACGGGCTGGTATCTCCCGACCGGGTGCCTCACCCCCATTACTATGAAGTACAAAAAGTATATCAATACATCAAGTTTGAAAAGAAGGGAACACAGCAAATCAAATTGACCAACGGGTATGCATTTTCCGATTTGGATGAATTCGATTACAGCTATGAGTGGATATGTAACGGAAAGGCTGTACGCAACGGCGACCTCCACTTGTCCGAAGGGAATCTGCTGGAGGTACCTTCAAGACCGGATAAGTGTGGGGAACTTTGCCTCAATGTATATGCCACGTTGAAGGAATCCACGACGTGGGCAGAGAAGGGCTTCAAAGTTGCCAAGGAACAACTTACGTATCATGACTATGAATTCCCACAATTGAAGGATGACGGCGGGAAGGCCACATTTAAGGAGACACCCGAAGCGGTGGAAATTATAGCCGCCGATGCCTTGTTCACCATAGAAAAAGGTACCGGTGCTTTGGTGAGTTGGCGAGTCAAGGGAGAAGAGTTGTTGCACAGTGCCTTGGAACCCTATTTTTGGAAACCGGCAAATGACATTCAGGTCCGCAACGGCTACAATGAACGTTTGAGCGCTTGGAAAAATGCAGAGCAAAAACGTATCGTAAAGGTATACCAAGCAACCGTAAACGATGGTATGGTGATAGTGGATGCCAGTCTCTCCCTCCCCCGGATAGGAGCCGGTTACCATCTCCGCTACACTGTGGACGGCAAAGGCCGCATACAAGTAGAAGCAACCTATCAGCCTGAAAAGGAAGATATTCCGCTGATGCCCAAATTCGGTATGCGCATGAGAATGCCCTCGGCGCTGAATCGGATAGCCTGGTACGGACGCGGCAAGTTCGAGAACTATCCCGACCGCAAGAGCTCCGCTTTCCTGGGAGTCTACGAGTGTGGCATACACGAATTTATCACGAACTACATCGTACCGCAAGACAATGCCAACCGGTGCGATACACGCTGGTTCATGCTGGGAGACAGTGAGCGATGGAAAATACAAGTCAAAGGCCTGCAACCCCTATGTTTCCGTATATGGCCCTACGGGGAAGAAGACCTAGAAGGGAAAGAACATGCGCACGAACTGCCCGAACGCGACTTCATCAACCTGAATATCGACTCCAACATACACGGAGTAGGTGGAAACGACGGATGGGGCGCACAGACCATGAAGCCATACACCATTGACGGCAATCGCTCCTACCGATATGGGTTTATCATGGAGTATATGGACAAAACAGAATAATCCGTTCATCAATGTATTCAAAAAGGAAATAAACATTTTGTAAACAACAATAAAGGTATGAAAAGAAACATCTTTAAAACAATTCTCCTATCTGCCTGCATCCTGCAAGGGGGCAGTGCATTGGCACAACAAGAGAAAGCAGAACCGGGCAAGTTCTCACCCACCTGGGAGTCATTGTCCCAATACGAAGTGCCCGAATGGTTCCGCAACGCCAAATTCGGCATATGGGCACACTGGGGTCCGCAATGCCAACCCGAAGCCGGCGACTGGTACGGTCGTGGCATGTACGAAGAGGGCGGTGCTGCCTACAAGTGGCACTTGGAGCATTACGGACATCCTTCGGAATTCGGCTTCAAGGATGTAATCAACGAATGGAAAGCCGAGAAATGGAATCCGGAGAGGCTGGTAGCCCTTTTCAAGAAAACCGGTGCCCGATATTTCTTTGCCATGGGTAATCATCACGACAACATGGACTTGTGGGACAGTAAATACCAATCATGGAACTCCGTCAACATGGGCCCCAAGCGAAACGTACTGGGCGAATGGGAGAAAGCGGCCCGCAAAAACAAACTGCCCTTCGGTGTCAGCATCCACTCCTCCCATGCTTGGACATGGTATGAAACTGCACAAGGAGCCGACAAGAAAGGCCCATACGCAGGAATCTCCTACGATGCCCGCGTAGTGACTAAGGAAGACGGCAAGGGAAAATGGTGGGAAGGCTACGACCCGCAAGAGCTATACGTACAGAATCATGCCCTGAGCGGACATGCTTGGGTGGCATGGGACTGGCCCGAAGGAACCTCTGTCCCCCCGCAGAGTTACTACGACAACTTCTTCGACCGCACAGTGGACATGATAAACAAATATCATCCCGACCTGGTCTATTTCGACGACAGCGTACTCCCCTTCTGGCCCATCAACGATACGGGGCTGAAAGTCGTGTCGCACTACTATAACCAGAACATGAAGCTTCACAAGGGCAATCTCAATGCTGTAGTCTTCGGAAAGAAGCTGGAAGCTAAACATAAAGAGGCCATCGTATGGGATGTAGAAAAAGGGGTTCCATCGGAATGCCAGGACAAGGCGTGGCAAACCTGTAGTTGCCTCGGTACTTGGCACTATAACCGCTCTGCTTACGAAGACAACTGGTATAAATCAGCCGAGACCGTCATCCACATGCTCATTGACATCGTCAGTAAAAATGGCAACCTATTACTAAGCGTACCAATGAAAGGAAACGGCACCATCGACGACAAGGAAGAAAAAATTCTGGAAGACATAGCCGCCTGGATGGAGGTGAACGGAGAAGGAATATTCGACACACGTCCCTGGTGTATTTATGGTGAAGGTCCCTCCACAGAAACAGCAATACCTTTGGACGGAGCAGGATTCAACGAAGGCAAGAACGCACCCTACACTTCTGCCGACATCCGGTTTGTGAAAAAAGGGAAATACTTGTATGCCCATATCATGAAATGGCCCTCAGACGGAAAAATACAGATAAAATCACTGGCTACCGGCAGTCCCTACTGCAAAGGAGAAATCGAAAAGGTAGAATTATTAGGAGGCGGAAAGGCAAAGTTCAGAAGAACTTCCAAAGGCTTGCTTATTGACCTTCCCAAAGACAAGACACCCAATCCTATTTCTTTGGTACTGAAAATCACTAACCGTTAAACTGCTGATATTGTATGAAAAAGGGATTTTTTTTAAGATTATTTGTCCTGCTGATGCTGACATTTTTCATAGCAGAACAAGGCAGAGCACAAACCTACCAACGCACCTCACAAGGCATAAAAAGCACTGTGCAAGGTATAAATATAGATATTAGCTTCTTCTCTCCTGTCACAGTGAGAATCTTAAAATCGCCTGACGGCTGGAAGTATACCAAAGAAAGCTTGTCGGTCATCGGGCAACCGGAAAAAGTAAAACTATCCGTCTCTTCGAAAGGGGGCATATTGACTATCAAAAGCCATCAGCTTACAGTCCATCTCAACGAAGAGACCGGACAAATAACTTTTGCCTCTTCCGATGGAAAATCGCTGTTGCAAGAACAAAATAAAGGTGCACGTTTTGATGATTTCAACGATGCCGGCACAAAAACCTTCAGCGTTTATCAATCGTTCACCTTAGAGAAAGACGAAGCTATTTATGGATTGGGACAATTGCAAAACGGCAAAATGTCGCAACGTAACCAGACCAAACGCCTTATCCAAGACAATCTTGAGGATGTGATTCCCTTCTTCCAGTCCGTCAAAGGCTACGGTCTCTTTTGGGACAACTATTCGCCAACCATCTTCAAAGACAATCAAGAAGAGACATCCTTCCTTTCTGAAGTCGGCGACTGCATTGACTACTATTTCATGTACGGCGAAAATGCCGATGGAGTAGTTGCCCAGATGCGCTACCTCACAGGACAAGTGCCCATGTTTCCATTATGGACATATGGATTCTGGCAAAGCCGTGAACGCTACAAAAGCCAAAAAGAGATTGTTGGCGTAGTGCAAAAATACCGCGAACTGGGTGTGCCCCTCGATGGAATTATCCAGGATTGGAGATACTGGGGAAGCAACTACCTGTGGAACGCAATGGATTTTTTGAACGAAGAATTCTCCGACCCCAAAAAAATGATGGAAGACATACACGGAATGAACGCCCACATTATTATCTCCATTTGGTCAGCTTTCGGACCACATACCAAACCCTATCGCGAGTTAGACAAAGGGAACATGCTCTTCAACTTCCGCACATGGCCCGAATCCGGTTCCGAGAAGTGGCCTCCCAATATGGACTATCCATCCGGTGCCCGCGTGTACGATGCCTACCATCCGCAAGCACGCGACATCTATTGGAAGTACCTGAACGAGAACCTACGTTCTGTGGGTATAGACGGCTGGTGGATGGACTCTACCGAACCCGACCATTTTCACCCCATTCCTGAAGATTTTGACACGCCCACCTATTTGGGGTCATTCCGTAAAGTACGCAATGCCTACCCTTTAATGAGTGTAGGTGGAGTGTACGACCACCAGCGTGCCGTAACTTCGGATAAACGCGTATTTATCCTTACCCGCTCAGCCTTTGCCGGCCAGCAACGTTATGGTGCCAATACATGGACAGGAGATATCACAGCATCATGGGAAGTTTTGGAGAAGCAAATACCTGCGGGATTAAACTTCTCACTATGCGGCATTCCCCATTGGAACAGCGATATCGGCGGATTCTTCCTATGGCAATATCCCTTGATGCTGGATGACCCGGATTATCGCGAGCTTTATGCCCGTTGGATACAGTTCGGTACATTCTGTCCCATGATGCGATCACATGGGGAAGGTGCTCCCAGAGAAATCTATCAATTCGGCAAAAAAGGCGAGCCAATATACGATGCGATTGAGAAATACATTCGGTTACGCTACAGTTTGTTACCATACATCTACACAACTGCCTGGGAGGTAACTGCCAATCAGTCCAGCTTCATGCGTGCCTTGGCAATGGATTTTGCCCACGATCGCAACGTGTGGAACATCCACAATCAGTATATGTTTGGCAAATCCCTATTGGTATGCCCTGTAACCCAACCCATGTATACCCAAACAGTTTCGGACACCATCCGTGTAGAAGATTTCAGTACCGTTAAGTCTATGCGAATATATCTGCCTAAAAATACGGAATGGTATGATTTTTGGACCAATCAGAAACACTCCGGCGGACAATATATCGTGAAAGATACCCCTATTGACATTTTACCACTTTATGTGAAAGCAGGTTCCATCCTGCCAATAGGTCCCGAAGTGCAGTATAGCACCGAAAAATCATGGGACAACTTGGAGATAAAAGTGTATCCCGGTTGTAACGGCGAATTCACACTTTACGAAGACGAGAATGACAACTACAATTATGAAAAAGGAATGTACAGCACCATTACGATGAAATGGAATGACCGTACTCGCATGCTCACTATTGAAAATCGGAAAGGAGAGTTTTCCGGTATGTTGAAAGAACGGAAATTCAACATAGTAACCGCTGATGGCGCAAAAAAGGCAGTGGCTTATAATGGGAAAAAAGTAACGGTTAAAATGTAATGGTTTCTAAAAACAGCTATTAATTTGCATTATGGAAATAAATACTCGTATGAAAAAATATCATCATTATCTTGCCCTTTTAAGTTTGTTTATGCTGCTCGGCATCCTGAAATTGCAGGCAGCGATACAACTCCCTGCCATATTTTCCAACCATATGGTGCTACAACGTAACTCAGAACTTACTTTCTGGGGATGGGGTATTCCGGGAGAAACAATTTCCATCGCCCCCGAATGGATGAAAGGAGAAATAATCAAAACCCAAGTCAATAATACGGGGAAATGGTCAGCCCGTGTACCTTCCGGCGAAGCCGGCGGACCTTATGAGATTCGTTTCAGCGGCTCGTCAGAAGTAACCTTGACCGATGTCATGCTAGGCGAAGTTTGGCTGTGCAGCGGACAATCCAATATGGAATGGAGCGCCAACCACGGCATAAAGAACGGAGACGAGGAAACGGCAAATGCCCATTGTCCCAATCTCCGAATTTTTCACGTGGCCAGAATAGCCGCCCCGTTCCCTCAAGAAAACTGTTTCTCGCAATGGACACAGTGCACGCCCGAAACGATGCGCAGCACGAGTGCCCTGGCCTACTTCTTCGGCCGCAACATCCAGGAAGAGCTGGACGTGCCGGTAGGAATCATCGTAGCCGCATGGGGCGGAACCACCGCCGAGACATGGACGCCCCGCGAATGCGTAATGAGCGACCCGGTCTTGTGCGACTATCCGTATGAATCCAATCCTTGGTTTCCGGCTGAAACAGGCACGTTGTACAACAGCATGATTTATCCCGTGATGCCCTACGGCATTGCCGGATGCATCTGGTATCAGGGAGAAGCCAACCAAGGCCGTGCCAGCTCCTACGCCCGGGTGATGCAGCGGCTGATAGGCTCGTGGCGTACCGGATTTAACAAGGAATTCCCATTCTATCTGGTCCAGATAGCCCCCTTCCAATACCACTCCAAAGACAACGGACCGGCACTGCTACGCGAGCAGCAGGCCATGTTGCCCGAAATGCTGGACAAGGTCAAGATGATTACCGTGTCAGATTTGGTGGACAATGTGCAGGACATCCATCCACGTGACAAAAGAAGCGTAGGCAAACGTCTCGCCAATCTTGCACTGGACGATACATACCATATATATGCAGGCCCCTATAAAAGCCCGGTCTTTGAAAGCGCCTGCCGCAAAGGCAACCATGTGACAATCTCTTTCAAAGACATAAAGAACGGACTGGCCGTACACGGGAAAAGGATAGAGGGGCTGATGATGGCCGCAGCCGGCCAGGAATGGCAAGAGGCCCGGGCCAGGATAGACGGGGGAAAGCTGATTGTCCCGGTAAAAGGAATCGAAAGCCCGGTTTCCATTCGCTACTGCTTCAGTGACGCTGCTCAAGGCAACCTTTTTTCAACGGAAGGCATCCCCTTAGCCCCCTTCCGGGCAGACAGCATTGCCTCTTCTGAAAACATTCCGGTTTCTACAGACAGCGCTTTGGAAGAATCTTTTGAATTCTCGCCCAAGTTCTCTACCGGCAATGCCAATCCCCTTCTCGACTTCCAATACATGGCCGACCCCACAGCAGTGGTGCACGACGGCCGCATTTATGTGTACGGCACTAACGACCACCAGCAATATGATGTAGTGGGCCGTAACGGGAAAAACACCTATCAGCACATCCATTCGCTGACTATGGTCTCTTCTGACGACATGGTGAACTGGACTTATCACGGAGTAATCAATGTAAAGGCTCTGGCTCCCTGGGGAATGGCTTCGTGGGCACCTTCCATCGCTTCGCGCAAGGAGGCCGACGGCAAAACCCACTTCTATCTGTACTACTCCAACAGCGGTTCCGGTGTAGGTATGCTGACTGCCACTTCCCCCGTGGGGCCCTGGACAGACCCATTGGGCAAATGTGTGGTAGACGGTAATACTCCAGGACTCGGCAAGTGTAAAGCTCCCTTCGATCCGGGAGTAGTCATCGACGACAAGGGCATCGGCTGGCTCTCCTTTGGCGGGGGCGACAGCGACGACTACATTCCCGGAGACGCACGCATCGTGCGGCTGGCAAATGACATGAAGACGCTGGACAGCGAAATAGTTGAAATAAAAGCGCCATACCACTTTGAAGCAAACGAACTGAACTATCTGAACGGCACTTGGATTTACACCTACAACACCAACTGGAAGAACCGGGATGCATGGCCCCACAAGGATATAGACAAGCCGAGCCGGTGCTGCATGAGCTACATGACGAGTCGCACGCCACTTGAGACAGACAGCTGGACCTATCGGGACAACTACTTCAAAAATCCCGGCGACTATGGCATGTCCGACAGCAACAACCATACACATCTGGTAAAATTTCAAGGGAAGTACTATCTCTTCTACCACTCACTGGGCTTGCAGGACAGCCGCGACCTCAAAGTGGGTGTCCGCAGTATCTGCGTGGAAGAAATAGAGGTGGACGAAAAGGACCTCACTATCCACATGGGCACAGCCACAGCCAAGGGCGTTTCACAAATCAAGCCTCTCGACCCGTTTGCGCAGCAACAGGCCGAGACCACAGCCGCCACACGCGGCGTTGCCTTTGAACCTACCGGACAGACAGGCAACATGTCTGCCGTAGGAAACAAGAGCGGACAGGCCATCTGTGTCCGCGGTGCGGAATTCCCGCAATCACCTCAAGCCATACAGATGAAGATAAAAGGGAAAGGCTCCATCGAAATACACATGGACAGTCCAGACGGTCCGCTCCTATCCACCTTGACCTTTGATACCGATACGTGGCAAACATTGACAAAGCCGTTGGACAAACGGATAAAAGGCAAACACGACATTTACTTCGTATTCGGGAACGGAAAGTTCTTATTTGACGAATGGAAATTCACAAAATAATGAATCCGTCGGCAGAATCTGCCCAGTATCTCTTCACCCTTGTGATGATATCGCTGCACAATTCGAGCCAACACACAACAAGCCAGCAAGTTACTTTGCCAGCGTTTTGCCACCATATTGGCAAAGTTTTGCCATGCCTTTGGCAAAGCTTTGCCAATGTGGTGGCAAAACCTTGCCAACTTGTCGGCAAGAAAGACAAAAGCAACATCGCTGTCCGCAAAGAGGCGGAAGCACGTCCTCAATATAATTCCGCTAACGGGAAAGAGACAGATTGGTTCCATTAACGGGCAGAAGTTTTAAAAAATGGGAAGGATTTGGCACAATAGTTCCGCGCAAATTCTCATTTATCGAACAAAAATTGTATTTTTGCCTGCAACTGAAAAATCAGTAATATCATAGAATAGACAATTCCCGAACAAATATGAGCGAAGATTTTGAAGCACCGAAAGATGATTTGGACAAGGAACTCCCGGCCGGGAGCGAAGAACACTCGGATTACAAACCTGCGGACGCAAAGGATGCCAATATAAAGCACCAACTGAGCGGCATGTACCAGAATTGGTTTCTGGACTACGCCTCATACGTTATATTGGAACGTGCCGTACCCCATATCATGGATGGTCTGAAACCCGTACAGCGGCGTATCCTCCACTCCATGCGCCGCATGGAAGACGGGCGCTACAACAAGGTGGCGAACATCGTAGGACATACCATGCAGTTCCATCCGCACGGTGATGCTTCTATCGGCGATGCTCTGGTACAACTGGGACAAAAGGACTTGCTCGTGGATTGCCAGGGAAACTGGGGTAACATTCTGACGGGTGACAGCGCCGCTGCCCCCCGTTATATCGAAGCACGTCTCTCCAAGTTCGCACTGGACGTGGTATTCAACCCCAAGACCACCGAATGGAAACTCTCTTATGACGGGCGAAACAAAGAACCGGTTACACTACCGGTAAAATTCCCACTGCTGCTTGCACAAGGTGTGGAAGGTATTGCCGTAGGCCTGTCATCCAAAATATTACCACATAACTTCAATGAGCTGTGCGATGCTTCCATCAGCTATCTGCACAACGAAGAATTCAAGCTGTACCCCGACTTCCAGACGGGAGGCAGTATCGATGTATCCAAATACAACGACGGTGAACGTGGCGGTGCGATACGCGTGCGCTCCAAAATAGAAAAGATAGACAACAAGACACTTGCCATTAAGGAAATTCCTTACGGGAAAACGGTGGCCAGTGTATGCGACTCCATCGTAAAGGCCAGCGAAAAAGGAAAAATCAAGATACGTAAGGTAGAGGACCTAACATCCGGCAGTGTGGAAATATTAGTGCATCTAGCCCCGGGTGTATCATCCGACAAGACCATCGATGCCCTCTATGCCTTCACCGACTGTGAAGTGAGCATCTCTCCCAACTGCTGTGTCATCGACGACCAAAAGCCCCACTTCCTCACCGTGAGTGATGTATTGCGCAAATCAGTCGACAACACATTGGCACTGCTACGCCAGGAACTGGAAATCCGTAAGGGAGAGATACTGGAAAGCCTGCATTTCGCTTCACTCGAAAAGATATTCATTGAAGAACGTATTTACAAGGATAAGGAGTTTGAACAAGCCAAAAACATGGATGCCGCCTGCGAACATATCGATGAGCGCCTGACTCCCTACTACCCGACTTTTATCCGCGAAGTGACCAAGGAAGACATCCTCCGGCTGATGGAGATAAAGATGGCACGTATCCTCAAATTCAACTCCGACAAGGCAGAGGAACTGATAGCACGCATGCGAAAGGACATAGAGGAGATAGACTGCCATCTGGCAAACATCGTGGAATATACCGTCGACTGGTTCCGTATGTTGAAGGACAAGTACGGCAAAGCCTTCCCCCGCCGCACGGAACTGCGTAACTTCGACACCATCGAAGCAACCAAAGTCATCGAAGCCAACGAAAAGCTGTACATCAACCGCGAAGAGGGTTTCATCGGAACTGGATTGAAGAAAGACGAATTCATAGGCAACTGCTCGCCCATAGATGACGTGATTATCTTCTTCCGCGATGGAAAATATATCATCACACCGGTGGCCGACAAGAAGTTCGTGGGCAAGAATATACTTTATGCCAACATTTTTAAGAAGAACGACAAACGTACCATCTACAATGTCTGCTACCGTGACGGCAAGGAGGGGACAAGCTATATCAAGCGTTTTGCCGTCACTTCCGTGGTGCGTGACCGCGAATACGATGTGACGCAAGGTACTCCCGACTCCCGTATCACCTACTTCACCGCCAATCCCAATGGAGAAGCTGAAATCATCAAGGTAACCCTGAAACCCAATCCCCGTGTACGCCGTATTATCTTCGAGGAGGATTTTAGCAATATCAATATCAAGGGACGGCAGGCGATGGGAAATATACTCACGAAACTCCCCGTACACAAGATAGCCTTGAAACAACGTGGAGGCTCCACGCTGGGTGGACGGAAAGTCTGGTTCGACCGTGATGTGCTACGTCTCAACTACGACGGGCGCGGAGAATATCTCGGAGAATTCCAGAGCGAAGACACCATCCTTGTCGTACAGAACAGCGGAGATTTCTATGCGACCAACTTCGACTTGAACAATCACTATGACGATGGCATACGCGTATTGGAGAAATACGATCCGAACAAAGTATGGACCGCCGTACTCTACGATGCCGACCAGCAGAACTATCCTTACATCAAGCGTTTCTGCTTCGAGGCAACCGCCCGCAAGCAAAACTACTTGGGAGAAAACAAGAACAGCAGCCTCATTCTGCTGACAGACGAGTGCTACCCGCGTTTAGAGGTGGTGTTTGGCGGCCACGACAATTTCCGAGAGCCGATGGTGGTGGAAGCCGACGAATTCATCGCCGTGAAAGGCTTCAAAGCAAAAGGTAAGCGCCTGACCACCTATACTATAGAAACCATCAACGAGCTGGAGCCTACCCGTCAACCGGAACCCTCGCAGAAAACCGAAGAGCAGGAAACGGATGAAGAACCGGAAATTCTGGACCCCGACCACGGTAAAAGCGAAGGGGACATACTGGACGAGATGACAGGACAGATGAAACTCTTTTGATGAAGGACGGAAATGAAGTATTAGTGGCTAACGATTACTAATTTGTAATTGATAATTTAATATGTACATATACAAGATAATAATCCTATGCGGACTGCTCTTGGGAAGTGTCGGACTGAAAGCACAAGAAGCACAATGCAGCATCGACCGGAAGCTACGGGCTGACTCCACCAACCGTAACCGTATTATCACCCGTGCCACCATGTATGGTGTCGGCTTCACCAACGTGTTCGACACTTATCTTTCACCTCAGGAGTATAAGGGAATCGATTTCCGTATCTCCCGCGAAAGCATGCGGATGACACGGTTGATGGACGGCAACGTGTCTCTGCAAACTTTCTTCCAGGCAGACTTGGGATATACACACAACAAAGTAGACAATAACAATACATTCTCCGGACTGGCCAACTGGAACTACGGCCTGCATTATAATTTTCCAATCACGGGCAATTTCAAACTGCTTGCCGGAGGAGTCGGCGACTTCAACGGTGGCTTTGTCTATAATCTGCGCAACGGAAACAACCCCGCCCAAGCACGTGCCTATATCAACCTTGCCGCATCGGGAATGGCTATTTGGGACTTGCGCATCAAGAACCGTCCCATCACACTACGCTATCAGGTAAATCTTCCCTTGGCAGGTATCATGTTCATGCCCAACTATGGACAGTCCTACTACGAGATATTTACGTTAGGACATTGGGACGGAGTAGTGAACTTCACCTCCCTGCACAACCAGCCCTCTCTGAGACAAATGCTGACCGCAGACTTTCCGGTGGGACGTGCCCGGATGCGTTTCGCTTACATATGGGACGCACAACAGTCCAAAGTAAATGAAATAAAGACACATACTTACTCGCATGTATTCATGGTGGGGTTCGTAAAGGAACTCTATCTGTTTCCTAACAAGAGAAAGTAAAAAGTGACAAGGTGATAAACGATAAAATGATAAGGATAATGTGCATGAAAAGAAGATATATTTTAATAATTTGGAGTATCCTACTCACGTTATTGCCCCTATTGAACGGATGTATTCGTGAGGAAGAGTTCGACAATACCCCACAAGGCAATTTCGAAGCCTTGTGGAAAATAATAGACGAACAGTACTGCTTCTTGGACTACAAGCAAATAGACTGGGATGCCATCCATGACAAGTACCAGCCACTCATTACCCCGGGAATGAGCTACGACGGTCTATTTGAAATATTAGGTAACATGCTTGCCGAGTTAAAAGACGGACATGTCAACTTGTACTCTTCTTCCAACATGGCGCGCTACTGGGACTGGTATCTGGATTATCCTCGTAACTTCAACGAAAGTATCATTGAAAAGTACCTGGGAAGAGACTACCGCATTGCTGGAGGCGCCAAATATACCATATTGGAGGACAACATAGGATATATCTATTACGGTGATTTCTCTAGCGGCATCGGAAACGGCAACCTGGATGAGATTCTGTTATACCTTTCCGCTTGTAACGGCCTGATTATCGACGTGCGCAACAATGGTGGCGGCAACCTGACAAACGCCACCCGAATGGCACAACGCTTCACGAATGAAAAAGTACTGACGGGATATATTCAGCACAAGACCGGCAAAGGCCATAGCGATTTTTCAGATCCGACTCCCATTTATGTGGAACCTTCCAACAGTATCCGCTGGCAAAAAAAGGTAATTGTCCTGACCAACCGTCATTCCTATAGTGCAACCAATGATTTTGTCAACTCCATGCGCTGTTTTCCCAATGTCACCCTGGTTGGTGATAAAACCGGCGGCGGGTCGGGCCTGCCATTCTCTTCGGAACTGCCCAACGGATGGGGGGTACGCTTTTCTGCCAGCCCGCACCTCGATGCCCAAAAACAGCATATCGAGTTCGGCATCGACCCGGACAAGAAAGTGGATATGAGCAAAGAAGATGAGAACAATGACTTGGACACCATCATTGAGGAAGCAAGAAAAATACTGAAAGTGACTTTCTAAAACGACTTTATCTACAAAACAATTTGCCAAAACGAAAATTCTTTCTATCTTTGCTCCCGCTAATCGGAATTATTCCGCGGATGTGGCGTAATTGGCAGCCGCGCCAGACTTAGGATCTGGTGCCGTGAGGCGTGTAGGTTCGAGTCCTATCATCCGCACAATCCCTATAATAAATTTCAAAAGACAAACAACTAAGAGGGGAGGATATTCATTAAGAAACATCCTCCCTAACCGCTTCAAGTACCTTTTTTATCTCATCAAAACACAATATTTAGAATACTTATTGTATCTTTGCTTCCAAGAAACACTTCGATTAACCTGAAAAAATGAAACAAAATACGATAAGACCGATGCTTTTCAAGTATTGGGTAGTGTGCCTTCTATTGTTCATCCTCTTCATCCAGGCCAGGGCTTCTTCCTTCATGCCCGCCGTCACCAACTATCTTGCCAAAGACTATGAAGCCGGTTATCAGAACTGGGCATGTGCGCAAGGCAGCAACGGCGAAATGTATTTCGGCAACAGCCAGGGGCTCCTGGTATATGACGGTTATCGCTGGACTCTCCACAAAGTGCCGGGGAACCATATTGTCCGTTCGGTGTATGTGAAAGAAGACCGTATCTATGTGGGGGCATTCGAGGAATTCGGCTATTTCAAGTATTCGGAGGCAGGCACTCTCCGGTACCATTCTTTGAGCAAATTCCTGAAAAATTTCCCCATGGAGAACAACGAGATATGGAACATTGTAGAGCTGGACGGCCGCATCTACTTCCAGTCGTTCAGCGCCTGGTTCTCCTACGACGGGAAGATGGTACACGCTTTCCGCAACAGACAGCAACAGCCGCTCTACTTCTACACCCAAAACGGACATATCTACACACAGATGATTGATGAGGACTTCTATGAATTCGACGGCAAGGATTTCCTTCATCTCTTCCCCCGCAGCCAAGTGAACGATGACAATGTAGTGGCATTACTGCCCGACGGGGACGACAGCTTCCTGATGGTCACAGAGAATAACGGATTGTTCCGCTACAACGGTGACATCACCCCCTGGAAAACAGACATTGATGCAGAGCTGAAGAAACAGCGAGTGAACCGCGCCGTCATGACCAATGATTCCATATTCATGATAGGTACAGTCTTGAATGGCATATACGCCATCGACCGCAAAGGACATTGCCTCTGGCACTTCAATCTGGATAACCGTCTGGACAACAACACAGTCCTGGGCTTGTTCTGTGACAAAGACAACAACGTATGGGCAGCATTGGACGACGGCATCGCATACATCCACCACAACTCACCCGTCATGCTGCTGACTCCTGCCAACCATGAAACCAAACTGGGCATGGTGTACGACATAGCCCACCGGGGCGACTGTTTCTATCTGGCCACCAACCAGGGCTTGTACGAATACCACCAGGTTACCGAGAATCTGCGCCTGCTTCCCCATACTGAAGGACAGAACTGGTATGTGAAGGACATTGACGGGCAACTCTTTGCAGGCAACAATGCCCATACCTTATTAATAGGCGAAAAAGGGAATGTTTCCGTCATAAGCAATACCAACAGCAGTACGTGTCTGATAAAGTGCACCCTCTATGGCGAAGAGATACTGTTGGAATCATCCTACGCCAATTTGCGTATCTATAAAAAGAAGAACGGGCAATGGACCTTTTCGCATGTCATAGACGGCTTCATTGCACCGGTCATGCACTTGGAGGTGGACCAAAGCGGTGTCATCTGGGCTTCACACATGTATCAGGGAGTCTATAAAATAGTCTTGAGCGATGACTTGTCGGCTGTAAAAAGCGTACGGCACATCTCCCATTTAGGCTCGGAATATATCATCGGCCCTATCCAAGTAATGAAAATGCGAGGACGTATCGTCTTTTCCAGTCCCAACGGCTTCTATACCTATGACGACATCACCCGGCAGATTATCCCCTTCCAAAAGCTGAATGCCATTCTGCCTTACATCAGGAATGCTCATTCTGTGGTATCCGTCACGAACGACCGCTTCTGGCTGTCCGGTTCACATGAGTACGTACTGGTAGAGTACGCAGAAGGAGAGTACATCGTGAAGCAGCGCATCCTCATCGAACTGTTTGATTCTCCATGCATAGAGAACTACAACAATGTGTTCGTCGACAATGACGTTGTCTATTTTAATCTGAACAACGGAATCGCCAGTTACAGCAAAAACACAGACAGCCTCAGTCCTACTCTGGAGTCCGCCCTCTCACTGAGCTCGGTCACTGCTTCCTCTTCCGATAAAAAGGAGAAACGCCTGCCTCTGTCTGGAAATGTCGAACTGGAAAGCAATTACCGGGATTTGCTGTTCTCAGTAAGCCTGCCGCATTACAATAAATTGTCCGTACATTTCCATTATGTCCTGCAAGGAGGACAAGGCATGGCGCTGACATCGGACCTGAAAGAGCCCGAAATCCGCTACGGTAGCCTGGATTACGGAGAATACACATTCCAGGCAGAAGCCTATAATGATTTGGGACAGAAAATCGGTGAGGTGGAATATCATTTTGCCATAGCCCGCCCTTTCTACCTCTCCTATTATGCCTTTGCGCTCTATCTCATAGTTCTCACAGCGCTTGTCTACTTTTTCTCCAAGTGGCGCGCCAACCGTGCCATGGAAAAGAAACGGAAGGAGTATGAGGCAGAGCAGGTGCAGCAGAACATCAAGATGCGCGAGCAGGAGCATCTGATAACTCTGCAGCAACAGCAATTGCTGGAAGCCGAGTTGTCGGCAAAGAGTAAAGACCTTGCCAGCATGGCACTGGGTGTATTTGCCAAGAACGAGGTCCTGGAGAAACTTCGTACTGTCGTACAAGAGTCCCTGGTGAAAGGGCAATATGGACGCAAGAACCTCGAATCTCTGCTGAAGCTCATCAACGAAAACATCGAGACACAGGAATTTTGGGATGTATTCCAGAACAATTTCGACCTGATTCATGAGAAATTCTTCCGTAATTTGCGCGAACGTTATCCCAGTCTTACCGCTACCGACCTCCGTTTTTGTGCGCTGCTGCGCCTGAATCTTTCTACGAAAGACATTGCGCAAATGACCAACCTCACTATCCGGGGAGTAGAGGCAGCACGCTACCGTTTGCGCAAGAAACTGGATATCCCCGACGGAACGGGATTAGTGGATTTTCTCATCGACTTGAAATAAAGCGGCTACAAATCATTCAATCATAACAAACTGATTATTAGAAACAAGTAACACGAAAACGTAGTAAAACGGTACCCATTTTTACCCTAAACGTATTATCGTGGTAGTGTTTTTTTTTGCCTTACTTACCGTAATTACTTCCTTTGCCGGCAGAATTATTAACTCTTAAATTTAGTTTATGAGAAGGCAAACTTTATTTCTTCTATTCATGATTTTGTTCTCATTGCCACTGACAGTTTTGGCACAAGGAACAAAGACAGTTAAAGGAACTGTTGTTGATCAGAACAACGAACCGATTATTGGAGCCACGGTTGTAGTAAAAGGCTCTACTATTGGAGCAGCTACCGACCTCGACGGTAACTATGTACTGAACGGCGTCCCCGAAGACGCAACTCTCGTATTCAACTATTTGGGCATGTTGCCGCAGGAAATAAGCGCTGCGGGACAATCCGTCATTAATGTAAAGCTACGTGAAGATGCACAACTACTGGAAGAAGTTGTTGTTATCGGTTACGGTTCGGCCAAGGCGAAAGACCTGACGGCCCCGATTGACGTTGTCAAAGAGAAAGAACTTATCAATGTTCCTACCTCCTCCCCGATGGCAGCATTGCAGGGAAAGGTACCGGGTGTTAACATCATCAATTCGGGAACGCCGGGCGAAGGTCCTAAAGTGACCATCCGTGGTATGGGTTCCTTCGGTGACACTTCTCCTCTCTATGTAGTGGACGGAATGTTCTACGACAACATCAACTTCCTGAACAATTCCGACATTCAGGACATGACCATCTTGAAAGACGCATCCGCATCTGCCATCTACGGTGTACGCGCCGCCAACGGTGTTGTAATCATCACCACCAAGAAAGGAAGCCGCAACCAGGATGCCAAGATTACCTATAACGGTTATGTAGGTATTCAGAAAGCCACCAACCTGCTGGAGATGTGTAACTCTCACGAGTATGCCACCATGATGTTGGAAGCCAACCCGGAAGCTTACCGGTCGATTTTCGAAAAGTCAGTAGCCGAATTCGGAGGCAATATGGAAAACCTGCAATTCAATGCCGATACCAACTGGTATGACGAACTGTTGCGCACAGCCATGATGACCAATCACAGCTTGAATATCTCCGGTGGTACGGAAAAAGCGACCTACTCTGCCGGCATGAGCTATCTGGCACAAGACGGTATCATGGACGTGGAAAACTACTACCGCCGCTTGAACTTCCGTGCCGCCCTTGACTACGAAGCCCGCAAATGGCTGAAAGTAGGCTTCAACGGCGTATTCAGCAACTCGCAGCAGCAGCTTCCCAAGAATGCCGCATGGCAACAGGCATACAACACACCGTCTATCATCCCGGTGTATGATGACCGCCGCGACGATGCCGTGTTCCCTAAGAAGTACACATCGCCCGAGCAGGTGGGCCTGACCAACAACTTCAACAATCCGGTAGCCACTGCCAACTATTACGACAACCGGAACGAGACCTACCAAGTGCTGACCAACTTCTATGCACAGCTCAACCTCATCCCCGACAAGCTGAATATACGCAGTAGCTACAGCTACGACTACTCAATGATTCGCGGTTCTGAGTTCACTCCTACCTACTATGTAGGCACCAACCAGAAGAAAGAGGTTACCGAACTCACTAAAAAGAACACTAACTACTACAAATATATATGGGACAACGTGGCCACTTATACTGACAAGTGGGGCAAACACTCCTTTACCGGTATGCTGGGTGCATCCATGCGTCAAGAGCAATACCGCCTGCTCGAAGGTACCGCCACCAACGTGCCCGAAGGTGAGGACGTGTGGAAATACATCGCACTGGGCAACAAGGAAGGCGCTACGGTGAAAGACGACGGCTGGAAATACCGCGGTCTCTCCTATTTCACCCGACTGAATTACAACTACAACGACAAGTACATGTTGATGTTCACCTTCCGTGCCGACGGCTCGTCCAAGTACAACGACAAATGGGGCTACTTCCCCTCCATCGGTGCCGCATGGGTCATCTCCCAAGAACCGTTTATGAAGAACCAGAATATCTTCGACTACATGAAGCTGCGTGCCAGCTGGGGTAAGCTGGGTAACGACAAGATTGCTGCCAGTGCAGGCTTCGCAAGCATACAGAACGTACAGTCCGTATTCGGTCCCAATACCGCCATCGACGGATTCATCAACACCACCAACTTCAGCTGGCTGGGTTGGGAAGTAGTGAACGAAACCAACGTGGGCGTCAACTTCAGTACACTGAAGAACCGCTTGAACGCCGACATCGACTGGTACTACCGTCTGACTGACAACGCCGTGATTTCACCCAAGCTCCCGATGAGTGGCGAGCTGCTGGCCGGCAACAACGGACAGATTCTGAATACCGGTATCGACCTCTCCTTGAACTGGAACGACAAGATTGGCCAGGACTTCAATTACAACATCGGCGTCAATCTCTCTTATCTGCATAACGAAGTGAAAAGCCTAAAAGGAAACATGAAAATCATCAAAGGCGGAAAGACCGTGAATATGGTGGGCGAGACGATGAACTCATTCTATGGCTACAAGGTCATCGGCATCTACCAGACTCCTGAACAATGTGCTGCCGACCCCATCGCCGTGGCCAACGGACTGGAACCCGGCGACTTCATCTACGAGGACGTGAACGGCGACCATGTGATAGACGGAAACGACAAGCAGGTGTTGGGCTCATACGTGCCCAGCTTTACTTATGGCTTCAATGCCGGATTCTCTTATAAGAACTTCGACTTCAGCCTCACTACCTACGGACAAGCAGGCGGCGAACTGTGGAACCGTAAGCGTGCCCTGCGCTATGCAGCCGACTACTATAACTTTGACCGTGCACAGTATGAGAACCGCTGGACGGGTGCAGGCTCTACCAACGAACATCCGTCGGCCAAGGCTCTTCTCAAAACCTGGAACAAATCAGACAGTAACAACGCTTCCTATTTCGTAGAAAGCTCCGATTACTTCCGCATCCAGAACATCACGCTGGGCTACTCGTTCAAGAACTTGAAGATAGGCAGCTACGTGATGCCGGGACTCCGCCTCTCATTGACGGCCGACCGCCCCTTCACTACCTTCAAGGCCAACAGCTTCACACCTGAAGTGTCGGATGCCGAAGGTTGGGATACCGAAGTATACCCTCTGACTTCAACCTATACTTTCGGAGTGCAAATAGATTTCTAAACCCTAAAACGTAAAACAATGAAATTCTTAAAGAAAACATTCGCATATATACTTCCGGCCATGATGGTACTGGGAGGAGCTACCGCTTGCACCGATTTCATAGAAATCGATCCGGAGAACAAAGTTCCCGAACAAGGCGTGGACTTTACCAACAAGAACAATATGTACCAACCCGTAGTGGGTGCCTACTCCAAAGTACGCACACAGGGCATGCACTGGTGCAACGCACTATTGATGTTCACCCGCGACGGTGACGTGTGGTCGGGCCGTACCGATGACCAGGGCGATGCCGTGGCCTTCGGACGCAAGTTCAACTACAACAACTCATTCTGGGCACTGAACCAGGTATGGATGAACTTCTACGACATCATCCGCATCACCAATGCCGCCCTGCAAAGCCTCGACGGTTATGCCGAATATCTTGCTGCAGGAAGCGAAGATTACAAAACCTACGAATCCTATTGCGGCGAAGTACGTACCATCCGTGCATGGGCTTACTATTGTCTGGTGACCAATTTCGGTCCCACCGTCATCTACCGTGACAACCTGCAGACCGATTTTCGCCGTTCTACCGTAGAGGCCGTATATAATTATATGCTGGAAGATTTGAACTACGCCATCGACAAACTGCCCCGCATGCGTCCCAACCAGATGGAACACAAGGGAGCCGTGACAGCCTTTACCGCCCAAGCATTGGCCGCCCGCATCTATCTGCTGAAAGGAGACTATGCACAAGTGGAGACACTGACCGATGACATCATCAAGAACGGTGGATTCCGTCTCTACGACGACTTCTACCAGCTGTTCAAAATTCCCGGAAAGTTGTGTGACGAATCTTTGTTCGAATGCCAGGTAACAGACTACGGCAATGGTTCTGGCGATTACCTGGGCGTAGACCAATGGTTCAATTTCCAGGGTCCGAACATGGCAGAGAGGTATGATGAAGTAGTGAACGCAGACGGTACCATCAGCTACAAGCAAGCCGAAGGCACCAAGTCCATAGGCGGCTGGAATTTCATAGGCTATGAACCCGAGTTCGTGGCATGGGCCGAAGCCCGTGGCGAAGGTGTGCGTGCCGAAACTTCTTTCCTGAAAGCCCTGAGCAAGACGCGCGAGGGTTGGCAGGTAGGTCCCACATCGGCCACCAAGACCGACTGTTGGAACGGCAAAGGTTACCTTCCCTACAATCAGATGACTCTTCCACGTACGACCTACGGAGCCAACAACAATGTGCGTATCATCCGCTATGCCGAAGTGCTGCTGATGAACTCCGAAGCCAAAGTCAGACTGGGCAAGGATGGAGACGCAGGCTACAACGAAGTGCGCCGGCGTGCAGGCATGAGCACCAAAACCGGTGTTACCCTGAAAGACGTGATGGACGAACGCCGGATGGAGCTTTGCGGCGAATGGTGTGCCCGTTATGTGGACTTGGTGCGTACCGGCGATGCCGCCACCGTACTCGGTCCCAAAGGATGGACAGCAGAAAAGACTTATTGGCCCATACCAGCCAACCAGTTGGACGACCTTCCCGACCTGAAGCTGGAACCCATTGACGGAATTGCCGAATAAATCCGCTCCA
The DNA here is from genome assembly GCF_003603515.1 of Bacteroides sp. AM32-11AC. NCBI lineage: Bacteria > Pseudomonadati > Bacteroidota > Bacteroidia > Bacteroidales > Bacteroidaceae > Bacteroides > Bacteroides sp. AM32-11AC. The sequence continues at coordinate 151,380 of NZ_QTNH01000008.1, forward strand.
ATATGGTAAAAAGATTCCTAATCAGTTGTGGAATAGCCTTTGCCGCTCTGACGGCAAAGGCAACCCCTGACGATTCCATCAAAGTGGTGAAGGGGCAAGTCAGTGACTATTATATCACTGTAACCCAAGACCGTATCGTAAAAGGACACGTACTGGACACCAACCGCCAGCCACTCACAGGCGCCACAGTCATGTTCTTCGCAAGTCCCATGCACAATACCACTGCCCACGACGGCAGCTTTGCCATCAAAGGAGCGAAGAACGACGTGCACCTGTATGTCTACTATCCCGGGAAAAAGATAGTGAACAGAATCCTGGCACTGGATGAAACCGATATTGAGGTAGTGATGGAAGAAGAGGTACACAAGGCAACCGCAATCCGCCGTCCCGCCCAGGCGACCCGGTGGTATGACCCACAGGCGCCTCTGTCGCGCACCTTCTGCAATCCGATGAACATCAGTTACAATTTCGAGCCTTTCAACAACAATGTGCGTCCCAACGGTTCGTTCCGTTCCTCTGCCGACCCGATGGCGGTGGAATACAAGGGAGAATACTTTCTGTTCTCCACCAACCAGGGCGGTTTTCACTATTCCAAGAACCTGGTGGATTGGGATTTCGTTCCTGCCGGCTTCCAACGCAAGCCTACGGACGACGACCAGTGCGCACCGGCAGCCTATGTAAGCGGTGACACGCTGTTCTATACCGGCTCCACCTACGAAGGCCTTGCCGTGTGGTACAGCACACACCCCAAAACGGGACGTTTCAAACGTGCCATCGAAAAGAATGTGCTTCCCACATGGGACCCCTGCATGTTTCTGGACGATGACGGCAGACTGTATATGTATTATGGCTCCAGCAATGAATATCCGCTAAAGGCGGTGGAACTGGACCGGAATGATTTCTATCCCATCAGCAAGATTCACGACGTGATGATGCTCCGCCCCGAAGAACACGGCTGGGAACGTTTCGGCATGAACAATGACGATGAAGTGACACTCCGCCCATTCACAGAGGGCGCTTACATGACCAAACACAATGGCAAATATTATTTCCAATATGGTGCTCCGGGCACTGAATTCAAAGTCTATGCCGATGGCGTATATGTTTCGGATTCCCCGCTGGGCCCGTTTGTCTACCAGAAGCATAACCCGATGTGCTACAAGCCGGGCGGTTATGTGCAAGGTGCCGGTCATGGAGGCACGTTCTGCGACGTGAAAGGCAATTACTGGCACGTGGCCACCTGCATGCTCTCCCTGAAGTACAAGTTCGAACGCCGCATCGGTCTTTATCCGGTGGCTTTCGACAAGGATGGTGTCATGTATTCGTCCACTGCCTTCGGCGATTATCCCAACTGGGCAGCACCGATGGACGTAAAGAACCCTGCAGAGCGTTTCACGGGATGGATGCTTCTGTCCTACGGCAAACCGGTGGAGGTATCATCTACGGATAGCATCCATGCAGCTTCCAACCTGACGGACGAAAGTATGCGCACCTACTGGGCAGCCCGTTCCGGCAACCCCGGCGAATGGGCCGGGATAGACCTGGGCAGTACAAAGAATGTACGTGCCGTGCAGTTGAACTTCTACGACCATAAAGCGGTTCAATACAACCGTGCCATGGATATTTATCACCAATACCGTATTTTTGCTTCCGAAGACGGAAAAGAATGGACATTGGTCATAGACAAGAGCGACAGTGACAAGGATTGTCCGCACGACTACATCGAGCTCAACGAGCCGTTGCGTGCCCGTTATCTGAAATACGAGAATGTGCACATGCCTACGGGAAATGTCGCCTTGTCCGGCTTCCGCGTCTTCGGGAACGGTGACGGCGATGTCCCGCAAGCCGTGAAAGGACTGACTGTGAAACGTGACAGGAAAGACCGCCGGAATGCCCTTATCTCCTGGCAACCCGAAGCAAGCGCCTATGGCTACAACATCTACTACGGCACCGCCGAAGGCAAGATGTACAATGCCATCACGGTACTGGGACAGACGGAATATGACTTCCGCGGACTGGATGCGGACACGGACTATTACTTCACCATCGAGGCGCTGAACGAAAACGGCCGCTCGCCATTGTGCAAGACGACAAAAAATTAAACACAAGAAATAAAGATATGAAAAAACCAATAATGATACATGTGCTGGCTTTGTTCCTGATTTCCACATTGGCGGGCTGTGCATCCTGCTCTTCCGACTTGAAGGAAAACGGGAAAGAGAACGGAAAAGAGGAAAAGCCCGACACAGAGGAAGTACGTCCCGAATCATTCGCTTCGGATGACGAAATGCTTGATTACATCCAGAAGGTACATTTGAACTACATGTGGGACGGTGCGGAACCGACCTCCGGACTGGCACGCGAACGCATCCACCTGGATGGGGATTATCCCGAAAAGGACCAGAATGTTGTCACCACCGGCGGCAGCGGATTTGGTATAGCCGGACTGCTGGTAGGCATCGAACGCGGCTTCATCCCCAGGGAAGAAGGCGTGAAGCGCCTGACCAAGATTGCCGATTACCTGAAACGCGCCGACCGCTTCCACGGCGTATGGCCCCATTGGTTGTACGGCCCTACCGGCAAGGTGAAACCTTTCGGACAAAAAGATAACGGCGGAGACTTGGTGGAAAGCTGCTTCCTGATGCAAAGCTTGCTTTGCGTACGCCAATACTTCCGCGACGGCAACGAGCAGGAAAAGGCGCTGGTAGAGAAGATTGACCAATTGTGGAAAGAGATGGAGTTCAGCTGGTATCAGAATGGCAAGGATGTCATCTACTGGCACTGGTCTCCCGAATACAACTGGGAAATGAACTTCCCGCTGGAAGGCTACAACGAAGCATTGATTGTGTATGTGCTCGCAGCCTCCTCCCCCACTTATCCCGTTCCGGCTTCAGCCTACCACAACGGCTGGGCACGCGGCGGCGGCATCAAGTCCGACTCTGCCCCCTACGGCCTGCCTTTGGAATTGAAACACAACGGAGCCGAGAAACTGGGCGGTCCCTTGTTCTGGGCACAATACTCGCACATCGGTCTGGACCCGCGCAACCTGAGCGACCGCTATGCCAACTACTGGAACGTGGTGCGCAACCATGCCCTCTCCAACTACCGCTACTGCGTGGAGAATCCCAAACAATACAAAGGTTACGGCGAGGACTGCTGGGGACTGACCGCCAGCTACTCTACCAAAGGCTATGCAGCCCACTGCCCGGGCGACAACGACCATGGTGTCATCACACCGACAGCAGCCTTGTCCAGTTTTCCCTACACACCGGAGGAATCCATGCGTGCACTGAAGTATTTCTATTCCAAAGGCGACTGGATTTGGGGCAAGTACGGATTCTACGATGCCTTCTCCGAGGGAAGTGACTGGACGGTGCCCCGCTATCTTGCCATCGACCAATGCACCATTGCCCCGATGATTGAGAACTATCGTTCCGGCTTGTTGTGGAAACTCTTCATGAGCTGTCCCGAGGTTCAGGAAGGATTGCAGAAGCTGGGATTTAAGGCTTAGGGATTTACGATTGAAGTTAGTATGCGACATGATGGAGCAGCTAAGCTTAAGTTGAATTTCTATATCACTATTCCCCTCCCCCTTCAGGGGGCCGGAGGGGATAATCAAAATTATATCATATGAAGAAATACACATTATTAGCAGCCTTGGCTTTCTCTGCCCTCACCGTGACGGCAACGCCCAAAGAAAACACATCCCAAGGCAATCCGCAGGAGATGGATAAATTCATTACGGAGCTGATGGGCAAAATGACGCTGCACGAGAAAATCGGTCAGCTCAACCTGCCGGTAACGGGAAACATCGTCACCGGACAAGCCAAGAGCAGCGACGTTGCCGGTAAAATCCGCAACGGTGAAGTCGGAGGTCTGTTCAACCTGAAAGGCGTGAAGAACATCCGCGAAGTGCAGAAACTTGCCGTAGAGAACAGCCGCCTGGGCATCCCCTTGCTGTTCGGTATGGACGTGATTCACGGTTACGAAACGGTATTCCCCATCCCCTTGGCACTCTCGTGCAGTTGGGACATGGAGGCTATAGAGAAATCGGCCCGTATCGCCGCCATTGAGTCGAGTGCAGACGGTATCTGCTGGACGTTCAGCCCGATGGTGGACATCTGCCGCGATGCCCGTTGGGGACGTGTATCAGAAGGCAACGGTGAAGACCCCTTCCTGGGTTCAGCCATTGCACAAGCCATGATTCGCGGTTATCAGGGCAAGGATATGAGTGCCAACAACGAGATAATGGCTTGCGTAAAGCACTTCGCACTGTATGGCGCCGGAGAAGCCGGCCGCGACTACAACACGGTGGATATGAGCCGCAACCGTATGTTCAACGAATACTTCCCTCCCTACAAGGCTGCCGTAGAAGCCGGTGTGGGTAGCGCAATGACCTCCTTCAATGAAATTGACGGAGTACCCGCCACTGCCAACCACTGGCTGCTGACCGACGTACTGCGCAACCAATGGGGCTTCGACGGCTTCGTGGTGACAGACTATACAGCCATCTCCGAAATGATAGACCACGGAATCGGCGACCTGCAGGAAGTATCCGCACGTGCCCTGACCGCCGGAACAGACATGGACATGGTAGCCGACGGATTTATCGGCACACTGGAAAAGTCTCTGAAAGAAGGCAAAGTGACCGAAGCCGACATTGACAAAGCCTGTCGACGCATCCTGGAGGCCAAATACAAGCTGGGATTGTTTGCCAATCCGTACAAATACTGTGACGTGAAGCGTGCCGAAAAAGAAGTGTTCACTCCCGAACACCGTTCCATCGCCCGCCAGATTGCCACAGAGACATTCGTACTGCTGAAGAACCAGGACAACCTGCTGCCCTTGCAGCGCAAAGGCAACATCGCCTTGATTGGCCCGCTTGCCAACACCCGCGCCAACATGCCGGGTACTTGGAGTGTGGCAGCCACGGCAGACAGATACAGCACCCTATTGGAAGGTTTCAAGAATGCTGTCGGCTCCAAGGCCAACATTCTCTATGCACAAGGCAGCAACTTGATGTACGATGCCGACTACCAGACACGCGCCACGATGTTCGGCCGTGAACTGCCCCGCGGCAATGACCAAGAACTGCTGGACGAGGCCCTGAAAGTAGCCGCACAAGCCGATGTCATCGTAGCCGCTCTCGGCGAGTCTTCCGAGATGAGTGGTGAGAGCAGCAGCCGTTCCGAACTGGAAATGCCGGACGCACAGCGACACCTGCTGGAAGCATTGCTGAAAACGGGCAAGCCCGTAGTATTGGTATTGTTCTCCGGACGTCCCGTAGTGCTGACTTGGGAGGATAAGCATGTCCCCGCCATCCTGAATGTATGGTTCGGAGGTAGCGAAGCTGCCGATGCCATTGCCGATGTAGTGTTCGGAGACGTTTGCCCCAGCGGTAAGCTGACCACCACCTTCCCGCAGAATGTAGGCCAGTTGCCTATGGCATACAACCACAAGAATACCGGACGTCCTCTGAAAGAAGGCAAATGGTTCGAGAAGTTCCGCAGCAACTACCTGGATGTGAGCAACGACCCGCTGTATCCTTTCGGCTATGGCTTGAGCTACACCACCTTCCAGTACAGTGACATCACGCTCAGCTCCAAGCAACTGAATGCGGACGGCAAGCTGACCGCTTCCGTAACCGTAACCAATACGGGTAACTACGATGCAGATGAAATCGTACAGCTCTATATCCGCGACTTGGTGGGCAGCATTACCCGCCCCGTGAAAGAGCTGAAAGGCTTCGAGCGCATCCACCTGAAAAAAGGCGAAAGCAAGCAGGTGACCTTCACCATTACCCCCGAATTGCTGAAGTTCTACAACTACGACATACAGTATGTATACGAACCCGGCGAGTTCCATGTAATGATTGGACCCAACAGCCGCGATGTAAAGACTACGAGTTTTGAGTTGAAATAGGTATAGTTTTGCTTTTAGGTAAGAGGGCAGTCCGCGAAAACCGGGCTGCCCTTTTTTAACACCGTCACCAAATCTTTTTTGCATTTTGATTGTTCAGAGGAGAAACTGAATGATTTATCCACTAAAAAATCAATGTAATGAAGAAGAACCTAAACCTTCCCAAGAAGAAAACCGGAAGACTGAGAAACCTATTTCTGACGGTGTGCCTGCTGGCAAGTGTCGCCGCATCAGCGCAGGAGAAAACAGTAACCGGTACCGTGACCGATGCCCTGGGTGACCCGCTGATTGGTGCCACCGTATTGGTGCAGGGAACCTCCAATGGCGTGATTACCGACATAGACGGCCGGTACTCCATCCAGGCCACCCCGGAGAACACATTGGATTTTTCCTATGTAGGCATGGTGAAGCAAGCTGTCAAGGTAGGCAGCCAGTCGGTAATCAACGTCCAGATGAAAGACGACTCGCAGATGCTGGCCGAAACCGTTGTCATCGGTTATGGCAGCGCCAAGAAGCGAGACCTTACGGGCTCCATCACCAACATTAAAGGCGACGAAATCGCCAACAAGCCGGTGGTCAACCCCGTATCCGCACTGCAAGGAAAGATTGCCGGCGTGCAGGTGATAAACTCCGGCAAGGCAGGCTCCGACCCGGAAATCCGTGTACGCGGAACAAACTCCATCAACGGCTACAAGCCACTCTATGTGGTGGACGGACTGTTCAACGACAACATCAACTTCCTGAATCCGCAGGACATCGAATCCATGGAGATACTGAAAGACCCGTCGTCGCTCGCCATCTTCGGTGTGCGCGGTGCCAACGGCGTGATTATCATCACCACCAAGAAGGCGAAAGAGGGACAGACACGCGTCAATATCAACGGCTCGTTCGGTTTCAAGTCCATCACCGACAAAATTGCACTGACGGATGCCGAAGGCTTCAAACTGCTGTACAACGAACAGTTGAGGAATGAAGGCAACCCGGAATACAACTTCTCGGACTGGACGGGAAACACCAACTGGCAGGATGAAATCTTCCAGACTGGGTTCATCACCAACAACAACATCAGCATCACGGGTGCCTCGGACAAGAACAGCTTCTATCTCGGTGCGGGCTATGCTTACGAGCAAGGCAACATCAAGCACGAGAAGTACAGCAAAATCACGCTGAACATCAGCAACGACTATAAAGTGACGGACAACCTCAAGGTAGGTTTCCAATTCAACGGGGCACGCATGCTGCCCGCCGACACGAAGAGTGTGGCTACAGCCCTGCGCGCAGCTCCGGTGGCGCATGTATTCAACTCCGAGTACGGCCTCTACACCTCACTGCCCGGATTCCAGAAGGCACAGATGAACAACCCGATGGTGGACGTAGACCTGAAGGCGAATACCACGAAAGCCGAGAACTACCGTGGCTCGGGCAACGTGTACGGGCAATGGGATTTCCTGAAACACTTCCAGTTCAAGGCCATGTTCTCCCTGGACTATGCCTCGAACAGCACACGGACATACACCCCGGTTATCCAGGTATATGACGCAAGCGTCGAGGGAGACATAGCCACGCTGGGCAACGGCAAGACCGGAGTGTCCCAAGCCAAAGAAACGGAAATGAAGGTACAGAGCGACTATCTGCTGACCTACACCAACTCCTGGGGAGACCACAGCGTGACGGCCACAGCCGGTTTCACCACCTACTACAACAAGCTCGAGAATCTGAACGGCGCCCGTACCCAAGGGGTAGGCCTGGTCATTCCGGACAATCCCGACAAATGGTACGTAAGTATCGGTGACGCAGCCACCGCCACCAACGGCAGTACGCAGTGGGAGCGCTCCACCGTGTCCGTGCTGGCACGCGTGCTCTACAACTACAAGGGCAAGTACCTGTTCAACGGCTCCTACCGCCGCGACGGTTCTTCCGCCTTCTCCTACACCGGCAACCAGTGGCAGAACTTCTACTCCGTCGGCCTGGGCTGGCTGATGAGCGAGGAAGCATGGATGAAGGACATCACCTGGCTGGACATGCTGAAACTGAAAGGCTCATGGGGCACACTGGGCAACCAGAACCTGGATCGTGCCTATCCCGCCGAACCGTTGCTGACGAATGCCTACTCCGCCGTGTTCGGTACCCCGTCTGCCATCTATCCGGGCTACCAGCTTGCCTACCTGCCCAACCCCAAACTGCGCTGGGAGAAGGTGGAAGCCTGGGAAGCCGGTGCAGAAGCCAACTTCCTCCGCAACCGCCTGCACTTTGAAGGGGTGTACTACAAGAAGAAAACCAAAGACCTGCTGGCCGAAGTGCCGGGCATCTCGGGCACCGTACCGGGTATCGGAAACCTCGGCTCCATCGAGAATTCGGGCGTAGAGCTTGCCTTGAGCTGGCGCGACCGGATAGGCGACTGGAACTACAACATCGGTATGAACCTTGCCACCATCAAGAACAAGGTACTGAGCCTCGTGCAGGAAGGCTACTCCATCATAGCCGGAGACAAGCAGCAGAGCTACACAATGGCAGGATACCCCATCGGCTACTTCTACGGCTACAAGGTGGAAGGCGTCTACCAGACCCAGGAGGAGATTGAGCACTCTCCCAAGAACACACTGGCAACCGTCACCCCGGGCGACCTGAAATTCCGCGACGTGAACGGTGACGGTGAAATCACCACGGCAGACCGTACGATGATTGGTAATCCTACACCCGATGTCACCTACGGCTTCACGCTCGGCCTGGGCTACAAGAACTGGGAGCTTGCCGTTGACATGATGGGGCAGGGCGGCAATCAGATTTACCGCACGTGGGACAACTACAACTGGAGCCAGTTCAACTTCATGGAGCAACGCATGGACCGCTGGCACGGCGAGGGTACCAGCAACACCCAGCCACTGCTGAACACCAAGCATACCATCAACAATCTGAACTCCGAGTATTACATAGAGGACGGCTCGTTCTTCCGCATCCGTAACATGTCGCTGGCATACAACTTCGACAAGGCGCTGATTTCGAAGATAGGCATGCAGGCACTGAAGCTCTACGTGAACATACAGAACCTGAAGACCTGGAAGCACAACACCGGATATACCCCGGAACTGGGCGGATCGGCCATCGCTTTCGGGGTGGACGACGGCAGTTATCCGATGCCGGCGATTTATACGTTCGGATTTAATCTGACGTTCTAAAAGCCTCTCCCCTAAATAAGAAAGAGTAACTTCAAACCTCCCCCGACCCCTTCAAAGGAAACGGGGAATGAAAAATATAAATTTATGAAACTGATAAAATACATATTTACATTGCTGGTGGGTGCAACAGCCCTCTCACTGACATCCTGCAACGACTTCCTGGACCGCGACCCGCTGGGGCAGTTCACGGAAGATGACTCTCCTAACGCCCTTGTAGGCGGGAAGATATTCAACGTCTACTACCTGATGCGCTCGTACGACATCACTGCCGGTATTCCTGCTTTTATGGTGCACATGGTGCGCAGCGAGGACTCCGAGAAAGGCAGTGATGCCGGCGACGGCAGCAACGAGGCCGCCATGTGGGACGACTTCGAATACACTGCCTCCAACGGCCCTCTGAGTGCCTATTGGGGACAGAACTACAAAATCATCTACCAGTGCAACGAAATCCTGGACGACATTGAGAAGAGCGGACACAAGGACGACACCGAAGCCATCCGCAACCGTGGCGAAGCGCTCTTTTTCCGTGCCTGGTGCTACTTCAACCTGGTACGCGCCTTTGGCGAAGTGCCGCTGGTCACCATCAAGGTAGTGGAAGCCTCCGATGCCAACGTGCCCAAGACCACGGCGGAAAAGATATACGAACAGATTGACAAAGACCTGACCGAAGCCGAAGAATGCCTGCCCCTGCGGTGGGACAGCGACTATACGGGACGGCTGACCTGGGGCGCCGCACGCTCCCTGCACGCACGCACCTATATGATGCGGAACGATTGGGACAATATGTACACAGCCTCCACCGAAGTGATAAAGTCGGGCATCTACAACCTGAATACACCGGTCGACAAAGTCTTCACCGTAGAAGGGGAGAATTGCGGTGAGAGCATCTTCGAACTGCAATGCGAAGCCACCGATGCCATGAAAGAGGATGCCAGCATCGGCAGCCAGTTCTGCCAGGTGCAAGGGGTGCGCGGAGCCGGCGAGTGGGACCTGGGATGGGGCTGGCACATGGCCACCAAACTGATGGGAGAAGCTTTTGAACCGGGCGACCCGCGCCGGAACGCCACATTGCTCTACTTCCGCCGCAGCACGGACGAGCCCATCACACCGGAGAACACCAACCAGCCTTATGGCGAGTCACCCGTATCCACCGCCATGGGTGCCTACTTCAACAAGAAGGCCTACACGGACCCGACACTGCGCCGCAAGTACACCCGCATGGGTTTCTGGGTAAACATCCGCCTCATCCGCTACCCGGACGTGTTACTGATGGCTGCCGAAGCCGCCAACGAGAAAGGGCTAACGGGCGAAGCCGCCGGGTATCTGGAACAAGTACGCGCCCATGCCCGCGGCACACTGGCAGACGTGCTTCCGAAGGTAGAATCTGCCAGCCAGTCTGTGCTGCGTGACGCTATTCGCCACGAACGCCGCGTAGAGCTGGCACTGGAACCCGACCGCTTCTACGACCTCGTGCGCTGGGGCATTGCCAAAGAAGTGCTGCAAGCTGCCGGAAAGAATTACCAAGACAAGAATGCGCTGCTGCCTCTGCCCCAGACAGAGATAGACAAATCGAACGGAGTACTGGTGCAGAACCCCGACTATTGATACCCGGCCAAAGGAAACAGCCGGCCCAATCAATGGCAAAAGGTCTGTTTCATAACTTACTTGCAATCAAAGCATTGCTACTGCAAAGAGCTGCAAACTTTTTGCAGTGGCACTGCAAAGGTGTTGCAGTAGCACTGCACAACAGTTGCAGTGTCGCTGCAAAGCAGTTGCAGTAGCGCTGCAAACCGTTTGCAGTATCACTGCAGAGATATTGCAGCACCGTTGCAAAGAAGTCATAGCGCCACTGCAATAGAGTGACGGCAATCTAAAAACAATGAAGGGAACATACTTACAAACAATTAATTCAATATGAATATGAAGAAAATTTTCAAGAGAACAAGTCTGCTGCTCGCAACCGCTTTAATAGGTGGCACCGCCACCGTGCAGGCGCAGAAATCTCCGCAGGACATGGACCGCTTCATCGACGCACTGATGGGCCGGATGACTGTGGAAGAGAAAATCGGCCAGCTCAACCTGCCCGTGACCGGAGAAATCACCACCGGTCAGGCAAAGAGCAGCGACGTGGCCAAGAAGATTGAGCAGGGGCTCGTGGGAGGGCTTTTCAATCTGAAAGGAGTGGCCAAGATACGCGACGTACAGAAACTGGCCGTAGAGAACTCCCGCCTGGGCATCCCCCTGCTGTTCGGCATGGATGTGATACATGGCTATGAGACCATCTTCCCCATCCCCCTCGGCCTCTCCTGCACGTGGAATATGGCAGCCATCAAGCAGTCTGCCCGCATAGCCGCTACAGAAGCCAGTGCCGACGGTATCTCATGGACCTTCAGCCCGATGGTAGACATCAGCCGTGACCCGCGCTGGGGACGTGTATCCGAAGGTTCGGGCGAAGACCCGTTCCTCGGAGGCGCCATCGCCCGTGCCATGGTGTTGGGGTATCAGGGAAAAGACCTGAACGACCAACTGACACGGAACGACGAAATCATGGCATGCGTCAAGCACTTCGCACTGTACGGTGCCGGAGAAGCCGGACGCGACTACAACACCGTAGACATGAGCCGCAACCGCATGTTCAACGAATACATGTACCCCTATGAAGCAGCCGTCCGCGCCGGAGTGGGTAGTGTGATGGCCTCCTTCAACGAAGTGGACGGCGTGCCCGCCACCGCCAACCACTGGCTGATGACAAACGTGCTGCGCAAACAATGGGGCTTCAACGGTTTTGTGGTGACCGACTTTACCGGTATCTCCGAAATGGTGGAACACGGAATCGGCAACCTGCAGACCGTTTCCGCTCGTGCGCTCAACGCCGGTGTGGACATGGATATGGTGAGCGAAGGTTTCGTGGGCACGTTGAAAAAGTCGCTCACCGAAGGCAAAATAACCATGAAGACGCTGGATGCAGCCTGCCGCCGCATCCTTGAAGCGAAATACAAGTTAGGGCTGTTCGATGACCCTTACAAATACTGCGACCTCAGCCGTCCCGCACGCGACATCTTCACGCGCGAGCACCGCGACGCCGCACGCCGGATTGCCGCCGAAAGCTTTGTGCTGCTGAAAAACGAACCTTTTGAGGGACAAGGCAAGAAGTCTTCTCGTCCCGTCCTTCCTTTGGAGAAGCAAGGCACCGTCGCCGTCATCGGCCCCCTGGGCAATACCCGCAGCAACATGCCCGGTACCTGGAGTGTTGCCGCACGCCTGGACGACTATCCCTCTCTGTACGAAGGATTGAAAGAAATGACAGCCGGCCGGGTGAACATCACCTACGCCAAAGGCAGCAACCTCATCGGTGATGTAGCCTACGAGGAACGCGCCACCCTATTCGGCCGATCGCTGAGCCGGGACAACCGTACGGATAAGGAACTGCTGGACGAAGCTTTGAAGGTGGCCTCCGGTGCCGACGTGATTGTAGCCGCCCTGGGCGAGTCTTCCGAAATGAGCGGTGAAAGCTCGAGCCGTACCGACCTCGGCATCCCCGACGTGCAACGCACCCTGCTGGAGGCCTTGCTGAAGACCGGAAAGCCCGTTGTACTAACCCTCTTCACCGGCCGGCCGCTGACGCTCACCTGGGAGCAGGAACATGTGCCCGCTATCTTGAACGTATGGTTCGGTGGCAGTGAAGCGGCATACGCCATCGGCGACGTACTGTTCGGTGACGTGAACCCAAGCGGTAAGCTGACCATGACTTTCCCGAAGAACGTAGGGCAGATACCTTTATTCTACAACCACAAGAATACCGGTCGCCCGCTGGCTGCCGGCAATTGGTTCGAGAAGTTCCGCAGCAACTATCTGGATGTGGACAATGAACCGCTGTATCCCTTCGGCTACGGGCTCTCATACACCACTTTCCAGTACAGCGACATCGCCCTCAGTACCCCGGTCATGGGACAAAATGGCTCCACCACTGCCGTAGTCACCGTGACCAATACCGGCAAACGTGACGGCGCAGAAGTCGTGCAGCTCTATATCCGCGACCTCGTAGGCAGCATTACCCGCCCCGTACGCGAGCTGAAAGGCTTTGAAAAGGTGTTCCTGAAAGCGGGCGAAAGCAAGACCGTATCCTTCAAGATTACCCCTGAGCTGCTCCGCTTCTACGACTACGACCTCAACCACGTGGCCGAGCCGGGAGATTTCGATGTGATGATAGGTGGCAGCAGCCAGGCAGAAAAGACAGCCCGACTGACACTGAAATAAAATAAAATATTTAATATTGCACTCTAAAAACAAGAAAACATGAGATATACTACTTTACTCCTTTGTTTTTGCAGCATTCTGCTCCTTGGCAGCTGCAAGAGCCAGCCCTCCGCACAGAACGGACAGCCGCTGGAAGTGATGACGTTCAATGTCCGCCTGGATATTCCTTCGGACAGTGTAAACAACTGGAATTACCGCAAGGGTGACGCCTGCCGTATGATAGCCTACTACAGCCCCGACTTGCTGGGCATGCAGGAAGTGCTTCACAACCAAATGGAAGACCTAAAACGCGGGCTGCCGCAATACACAGCACTCGGTGTGGGGCGCGACGACGGCAAGGAAGCAGGCGAATACTGCCCGATATTCTTCCGGACCGACCGGTTTACACTGGTGGAATACGGCAATTTCTCCCTCAGCGAGCAACCCGAAACTATCGGCATCAAGGGCTGGGACGCTTCCTACAACCGTGTCACCACCTGGGCGATACTGCAGGAAAAGAACAACGGACAAAAGTTTGTATATTTCAACACCCATCTGGACAACGACGGAAAGACAGCCCGCAAAGAGGGCGTGCAACTCATTCTCGACAAAATCAAGGAGATAGCACCGGACATGCCCGCCATCATCACTGGTGACTTTAACTGTACGCCCGGTGAAGAACCTCTGCAAACGCTGGAAAAGGGAGGAATGGAAAATGCCGCAAAGACAGCTGCCGTCACCTACGGTCCGTCCTGGTCTTTCCATGACTTCGGCCGTCTGCCGGTGGAGGAACGCGTACTGCTGGACTATGTCTTCGTGACCAAAGGCGCAAAGATAGACCGCTACCGCGTTATCCAAGACAAACCGGAGAACAGCTACCTTTCCGACCACTGTCCTATACTTGTTGAATTGACCGTGCAATGAATATAGATAAGTAAATGATAAAAAAACAAGTAAGCATTGGTACAATGAAAATACAATACTGTTTATTATTGTTCCTGCTGTTGCTCGGTTTCACGCAATGCAAAAGCCCCGCCGCCAAAGAAGACCGGCTGAGCGACGATGCCTTGATGGACACCGTACAGCGCCGTACCTTCAACTACTTCTGGGAAGGTGCCGAGCCCAACAGCGGACTGGCACGCGAACGCATCCACATGGACGGTGTCTATCCGGAGAACGACCAGAACGTAATCACGTCCGGTGGAAGCGGCTTCGGCATCATGGCTATACTTGCCGGTATAGACCGCGGCTATGTCACCCGCCAGGAAGGGCTGGAACGAATGGAGAAAATCGTCTCCTTCCTCGAAACCGCTGACCGTTTCCACGGTGCCTACCCACACTGGTGGTATGGCGATACGGGCAAGGTGAAACCCTTCGGGCAGAAAGACAATGGCGGCGACCTGGTAGAAACAGCCTTCATCATGCAGGCGCTGCTCTCCGTCCACCAGTACTACATCGACGGTTCGCCCGCCGAGCAAGCCCTCGCCGCCCGCATCGACAAGCTGTGGCGCGAAGTGGACTGGAACTTCTACCGCCAGAACGGCCAGAACGTGCTCTATTGGCACTGGAGTCCGGAATACGGTTGGGAAATGAACTTTCCCGTACACGGTTACAACGAATGCCTCATCATGTATATCCTTGCCGCCGCCTCGCCTACCCACGGCGTGCCTGCAGCAGTCTATCACGAGGGCTGGGCGCAGAACGGGGCCATTGTAGACCCTCATAAAGTGGAGAATATCGAGTTGCATCTGCGCTATCAAGGCACAGAAGCCGGACCGCTCTTCTGGGCACAATACTCGTTCCTCGGCCTCGACCCCATCGGGCTGAAGGATGAATACTGCGCCAACTACTTCGACGAGATGCGTAACCTGACGCTTGTGAACCGTGCCTACTGTGTCCGCAACCCCAAGCACTACAAAGGTTTCGGGCCCGACTGCTGGGGACTGACAGCCAGCTACTCCGTCAACGGATATGCCGCCCACGCTCCCAACGAACGCGACGACCAGGGAGTCATCTCTCCAACTGCCGCCTTGTCATCCATCGTCTATACCCCGGAACAGTCGCTGCAGGTGATGCGGCATCTCTACGAGATGGGCGATAAAGTCTTCGGACCCTATGGCTTCTATGATGCCTTCAGCCAGACGGACAACTGGTATCCCCGACGCTACCTCGCCATCGACCAGGGCCCGATAGCCGTGATGATTGAGAATTACCGGTCGGGGCTGCTGTGGAAGCTCTTCATGAGTCATCCGGATGTGCAGAAAGGACTGGAGAAACTGGGATTCTCAACGATTCCCAAATGACATCTTATGCTAAAAACGGGTGTATTGGAACAGACTATACACCATTTTTCAGACGCAGATGATGCAGATTTATTTTTCAGACAGAAGAACAAAAAGACAAAAGAGAGGAAATAAATATGTTCTTTTGTTCTTCTGTCTGAAAAATATTGCCCATTTCCACTCTCCCGAAACCCGCACTTCTCTATTCAGCAGAGAGTGCAAGCTTCAAAAAGGGATTTTTGGGCAATTCAATACCCTAAAGTTCATCTATTTGCGTCTTGATCCTCTCCACCCGGACAATCAAACTATCAAGTCTCTGTCTGTTCCTCCGGATAATTCGGGGACGAAAAACAAACCAGTTCAAACCAACCCACAGAAGGAAAACCGAATAGGCAACGACCCTGAACTGTAGTGAACTCTCCTGAATATGCTCGTACATATAAAGTCCTATTCCTACAGACAACGAGATGAAATAAAAGTTCATCAGCTTGGTTTGCATAAAGTTCTCCTTACGCCTCACGGCAAGTAACTCATTCAGATACTCCCGGTTGGATTGCTCCTCATCCACAATTCTATACAAGGGAATCATCTTATGAGTGAACACAGCAACAGTGCCCATAGCCACGATTGTCAAAAGAATCCCTATCTTCGTAACCAACAATTGCGGCTTAAAGTATATCCAGACAAACGCAACAAAGCAGATGGTCATCCATAAAACCGCATTAAGCACTATCAGTTCAAGAACCTTCTTTCTCTTGAAGTGATTTACCTCCTTGAATAATCCGGAACAGTCGGCAAATGGGACAGCCTGTTTCCGCCACAATTCTTTTATATCTATGTCACTCTTCATACGCTCTTATTTTCTTTGTCAACAATGCTTTGATTCGATGAATCCTCACCCGGACATTACCTTCAGACAGACCAGTGATTCGGGCAATCTCTGCCTGCCTGACATCTTCCAATTCGAGTGAAATGAGGATGCGGTCCATCTCCGGAAGTTCGGCAATGAGTTTATACAACAGACGAAGCCGCAGACCGATACCCGTCCTTTCTTCTTCGGGCAGGTCGGTCGAGAGAGTAACCGGAACCATGCGGCTCTGCCGTTCCAACTGACGAAGACAGCGATTGGTGGCAATACGAAAAATCCAAGTACCGACTGCTGCCTCATTTCTGAATGACGACAGTTTCTGCCAAACGGCAACAAATGTCTCCTGAGCCATATCCTGGGCCAGACCATAATCATTCACATATCCCATACACAGACGGAACACCTTACTCCAATATTCCCTATATATAGCCTCAAACTCCACTCGTCACTCTTTTATAAAACCGGTTAGCTCATTCATAAACCACTCCTTATCATCAAACATCATGAAATGCAATCCCTGCTCGGCATACCTTAACCGCACTCCGTGCAGATTCCTATACTGTTCATTTACAATAGATGCTATATTCTTGAAATGCGGTTCCAGCAAGACCAGGACCGGAACGGCAATACTTCTGATTCGCTCCCTCAAATCCGTGTTCGCAAAGTCACAATACATCGCGGCATACGTCTTTCTGTCAGAGGCTGCACCCCATTCCACGATTTCGTCAAACTTCAAAGAGTCCGTTGTCAAACTAGCCACACTCATTCGCTGCATCCGGACAAACTGCTCGTGGTTCATGGCAGTTATCCGGGTAATCATATCAGAACAGTCTTTATCCGCTACGGGGTTAAAGTCTGGGTGGGTCAAAGCCATCAAACAAGGCAAAGCATCCACTATGACAATCTTTCCAACGAGTGTGGGAAAGTCTGCTGCAACAGCAAGTGCCAGTCCGCCTCCCATACTGTGCCCTACGAGTATGGGGCTGTCAATCCTTTCTTCCTTAATGAATGTCGCAATCTCGTTTTTCCAGCCCTCGAAGGATGGATTTTTTTCCGGCGGTACACCGGCAAAACCAGCCATAGTCAACACGTAGCAGGTATAATGTGTTCCCAATTCCGCCACTGCCTCCTTCCAGACGTCTCCCGAACTCGCAAAGCCGGGAATAAAAATGACAGACTTCTTTCCTATACCCGATTTTATCACCGAAAAAGAGTAATCTTCTGCAAAAGAACAGACAGAAAACCAAAACAATACTAAAGTCAGAAATAACTTTTCCATCACTGTACACTTTTTAATTCACTCTTTAGATACAAAGAACTTGAAAATGTTACAATGCCGGTTACTATATTTTCCGTTCATTCCTTATCAACAAAAATACAATATTCCCCTGAGAACCAATACATATTATTTATTAATAAAAGAATTATCACTATCTTTGGGCAAATTCAAACCAATCATCATCATGAAACGTATCTTATTGGCCATCTGCATGATGGCAATGTCCGCACTATCTTACGGACAAAGTAACCGCGTCTCGTTCACTTTCGCCTGGCTCAGTGACGTACACCTCAATTCCTTCGCTTATGCCGAAGACGACCTGCGGCAATCCATTGAAGACATCAATGCCAATCCTGCCGTGGACTTCACGATTCTCAGTGGAGATGTCACCGAATTCGGTGATACAAAAGAGTTCCTGCTGCTGCAGGAAATACTGGAAGGCTTCAGGAAACCTTATCTGCTGCTGCCGGGAAACCACGACGTGAACTGGAGCGAAAACGGCTGCACCATGTTCAACAAGATTTTCCAAGCATCCCACTTCTGCTACGATTGGCAAGGAGTACGCTTCATCGGTTGTGGTGCCGGACCAAGCCTGCGCATGGGGCCTCCCCACATTCCACGTGAGGAAATACTCTGGTTGGACTCCATTGTACGGGCCACCCCTAAAGAACTGCCGGTCATTTTCGTCAACCATTTCCCACTGAACCGGGATTTAAGTAACTGGTACGAAGTGACGGATATTCTCAAAACACGCAATGTACTGGTGACTCTTGCCGGACACCTGCACACCAACCGCGCTTATGACGCCGAAGGCATTCCGGCAGTCATCGGGCGCTCCTCCCTGCGGAGGGAAGACCCGATAGGTGGCTATAATCTCGTCACAGTCAACGAAGATTCCATCACCTTCTGCGAACGCATCATCCAAACGGAAACCCGTCCCGCATGGAATGTTGTCCGCCTGAATGCAACAGCTATTGCTTCATCGAACATTCCGGGTGAAAAGAAAGATACCGTCTACTACCGCCCTGATTTCAGCATCAACAGCACCTATCCTGCCGTTCGTGAGGTGTGGAAGCAGAAAGACGTAACCGACGTTGCCTCACAAGGAAGCATTGACGGAGAACTGTATATCTATACCAATACGGCAGGAATGGTTCATGCTCTGAATGCCCGCAACGGAGAAACGGTATGGACTTATGCCACAGGAAATAAGATTTTCTCGGCTCCCTTCATCACTTCCCAACTGGTGGTTGTCACTTCCTGCGACGGGTTTATTCATGCACTGGACAAAAAACAAGGTTCCGCCCGTTGGAAATTCAACACGGATTACCCCATTGTAGCCTGCCCTACAGTAGCAAACGGCAATGTCTATACAGGCAGCAGCAACGGAAAATTCTACTCCATCCGCCTGGCAAACGGCACGCTCAATTGGGTTACCGACGGACTGAACGGCTACATCGAGTCCCGCCCGGCTATAGATCACGAACGCATCTATATCGGAACCTGGGGAGCCATGTTCTATGCCATCGACCGGAAAACCGGGAAAAAAGTATGGGAATTCGACACCGAACGCGGAAGATACTTCTCTCCGGGAGCCTGCTGGCCCACAGTGCTGCCCTACCGGAAGAATGGAAAAGCATCAGAACAGGTCATAGTGCTCAGTTCCGACTACTTTGTACGCGCCTTCAACCCGGAAGACGGAAAAATCCTCTGGGCATCGGATGAAGCGAAAGGACGCGAATCAATCGGTTTCTCTCCGGATGGAAAGACCATGTACATAAAAGGAATCAAGAACAACATTACGGCAGCAGATGTCTCAAAAGGAAACTACACTCCACTTTGGAATACATTGATGCCGTATGAAGGTAATTTCATCCCCACCCGCATGGAAACCACGGAAGAGTATGTGTTCATCCCTACCGAATTCGGAGTGGTCCATGCCGTGCGGACAGACGGAAGCGGGATAGCCTGGAGCCATAAAGTATCCCATTCGGCGGTCACCTCACTGAAGAAGGCAGGTGACCACCGTCTCATCGTCATGACAATGGACGGAACAGTCACCTGCCTGATATATCCGTAAATGAATTCGTAGTAGTCTATTCACCGCCGCCACCGGAACCGCTACCGCCACTCTTCACATCGTCATTGCTGATGGTGCGTGCAGCCTTCTTCACGCTTGCCTTCAGCTCGCCGATGCGGTAGCTGACGCTTATGCCGAAACGTTGGCGGCTATACTTATAGCTGCTTTCGCGTATAAAGCCGGCACCTTCGGTAGTAGAGCTCTGGTCCATATACTTCTTGAAGAAGTTGCTGGCAAAAGCGGACAAAGTGAGACGCTTGTTTAGGAATGACTTGTTGACACTCAAGCCATAATCGAAGAAGCTGCTACCCTTACCTTGCAGCATAATCCACGGCGTCTGTCCGAAGACATTCAGACTGATGCGCCAATCGTGGGGCAGCGTCTGCTGTGCACCACCGTAGGCAAAGAGGCTCCAGCCGTCGTTACGCATGCCCTCACTGCCCTCCATGTAAGAATAATCACCGCTCATGTTCATGTAGATACGTGTACGGGGAGTAGCGTTCCAGTTGACGTAAGCACTCACACTGGCACGGCGGGTCTTACCGATGTTGGCGTAGGTAGAATAGAGCACATCCTTTCCCGTGGGGTTCTTCAATCCCTCAATCTCCGTATCGGGCATGAGCTTCGTTACATTCTCAATACTGTTGTTGGTGAATGAATAGCGTGCTGAAAGGTTAATATTGAACTTCTGCGTGAAATTACTATAACTCAAATTGAATGCATGGCTCTTCTCACTGTCCAGTTCCGAATTACCCTGACTGATGTAGGAGGGGTCGGTATCATTCAGATACGGATTCAGGTACCAGATTCCCGGACGATAGATACGCATGTTGTAGCCCAAGCGCAGATTGGACATATCCGTCAGCTTGTAGCCGATGGAGGCGGAAGGCACTACGTCGTCAAAGTTCTTTGTGAAGTCCTCGCCACGCCCCACCAGATACTTCACATCCTGGATGGTATGCTCGTAGCGCACTCCCAAACGGCCGGACAGCCTTTTCACTTTCAGCCCATATCCCAGATAGGCGGCAATAATATCATTCAGATGCTTGTAGTGCGAGCTCTGCTCCTTGTTGTATTCATACTTTCCGGTATCGTCTGCATCAAAACGGTCGTCCTCCGAAGAGTTGTTGCGCAGAATGTACTTGGCACCAGCCTCCAGCGTATGCAGCTTGCCGATAGGCGTGGTATAGTCGGCCTGGAAAGTATGCTCGGTGGTGTTCTGCTCGCCGTCGTTATGCAAATTTCTCAGACGTTTCAGATAATCAGCCCAATCGGGATTATAGCCTTTGTCTATTTCATATTCCGTGTAGGAATCCGACGTTTGCGGACGGGTGTTTATCTTGTAGGAGAATGTCAGCATGCGGTCCTTCACCTTGAACAGACGCTGGTAGTCGACACCTCCATCGATGGAATACCAGGAAGACTTGCTGCGGTTGAAAGCCGAATAGCTATAAATGGGAGCGGCGTTTATGTTCTCCGGAAAGGTGGCGATGTAGTCCGTAGAGCCGTTGCTCTTGTTTCCGCCACCCCAAAGTCCGAAAGACATAGTGACCAAGCGCAGTGTATCTATTTCGTAGCTGGCCTCCATGCTGCCCGACTGGAAGGAACCGTGGCCCTTGTTACTGCCGTCATAGTCCAGATTGGAAGAATTCTCCGTAACAGCTTCCGACGTCACATGCTGGCTGCCGCTGCTGTAGTTGCGGGGCTGGTCATTATAATTGTAGTTGTAGCGGGCGCTGACAGTCAGCTTGCCGCTCTTTATCGTACCGAATGCTCCACCGCCTGCACCGCGGTTGCTGACGTTGGCACTGAACGTAGCCGTATAGCCTTCGAGTCCGCTACCCACGGTGACAATGTTCAGAATACCGCCCACACCTTCAGCATCATACTTGGGGCCGGGATTGGTAATCACCTCGATATGCTTAATGCTGTTGGCAGGCATACTCTTCAGTACCTCGGTCGGGTTATTGCTCATCATGTTGTTGGGCTTTCCGTTGACGTACACCTTGAAGCTGCTGCTCCCGTTCACCTGAATATTGTCCTCGCCGTCCACCGTCACCAACGGTACCTTGCGGAGCATCTCCAGCACAGAGTTCGACTGGGCATCAGGGTCATCCTGCACATTATATTCTATCTTGTCGATGTCCGCCTTTACCAAAGGCTTTTGAGCTACAATTTCCACTTGTCCCAGCTCATTGGAAGCATCCACGATGTAGAGTGTGCCGAAGTCCACCAGGTTCTCTCCAGCCTTCACAGAGAAATCCTTCACGATAGGGGTACGCCCCACGGAAGTGATGGTCATCACGAAGTTGCCCGTACCGGGTACTTTCTCCTGGAACTGGCCTTTCATGTCCGTTACCAGCATTTTCAGCGCCTTTGCAGGGGCCTCTTTCTTCACGATTTTAATGGTAGCATAAGGTTCACCTTCCTGGGTGAGTGAGTCGAGCAAAATTCCTTTAACCTGGAAAGAAGTGTTTGCCGTGTTTTGCGCTGCAAGCAGTCCCGAAATCATCAGCATCCATAGCAGCACAGTCCATTTTGTTCTCATTGCGTTTTTATATTTAGTGACTATTCATGTTTATTGTCTTGGTATTAGACGTTTCCCGTTCGAGTTTTGTCACAATGAATTCGGCAAAAATAGCCCCTTTTTCATGCATTTACGAGACTTTCGGAGTTAAAAAAGCAAAAAGAAAGCAATTTAGAGAAAATAGAAGAAAAGTAACAGACAGATATTTGCGGCAATAACAGAGCCGAATCCCCCCAATATCCACGGCCGCAAAGGGCTTTTTCCACCGGCAAAGAATAACGCGTAGCACATGTTTACCGCTATATTGCTGACAATAGCCTGCATGCTGCAAGCCGTAATCACCAGCACCGCCACACTGCCCGTTCCTTGAAGCAGGTTCAGGATGAAAGGAGTAATGTCACTGAACCCCGAAATGAAAGAGAGCAAGTTCAGTCCACCCGTGCCGGCATACACCAGCGTATAGTGGGTCAAGATAGTGAACACCACAAACAGCATGGCAAAAATCAGCGCTACCTTGAACTCCAACGGATTACTGCTGTCCTCGTCCTCCGTGGTCTGCGTGCCGTCGTCCACCCGTTTCCGCTTGGAATGCAGATACCATGCCACGGCTGCCGTTACCACCGACATTATCAGCAGGTAGGGATAAATGGCCAGTAGCGTCTCCCGGCTGAAAATACCTATCAATATCAAGAAACGGAGGAACATCATGCTGACCGCCAACAACATGGCTGCCACATATTCGGGAGCATCCTGCACAGAAGCCTTACGGCTCTTTCGCGCCAGTACGGAAATGGTAGCCGTGCTGCTGTACAAGCCTCCCACGATACCCGAAACCAGAATGCCCGACTCATGGAAAACGTAACGCTTCAACAGATAAGAAAGGTAGGAAATGCCCGATACAACCACCGTGGCCAGCCAAATACTGTATGGCGTCAGGTTGATGCCGGGAATAAGATTCTCATTGGGCAGCATCGGCAGGATAATGCCGCTGATGGCAAGGAACTTGGCAAGCGTAATCATCTCGTCGTTCTTCATGCGCTGGGCCAGTTCCGTGAAGGTGTGTTTCAGCTCGGTGAAGAGCAGGACGGTCACTATGACCATGACGTAGAACCACGACGGCTGCGTGGCCACAATGGGAGCAATACAGTAGGTGATGAGTGCAATAATGATGGTGGTTACTCCGAACACATGGTACTGTGACTGCTTCACATAATAGTTCAGTCCGAGCAGCAGTCCCAGAATGGCTCCTCCTCCCATGAACAGACGATAGCCCGTAGGGTCGAGGATATAGAGCAGATAGCCCAGAATGCCTATAAAAGTGAAGGTGCGGTCGGTACCGAAAAGCGTAGTTTCCCCTTCGCGCTTCAAGCTGATTTTACGCTGTGAAAGCCCGATGAGTAAAGAGAATACAGTGACCAAAAGGAAGGTGACCAGTTCTCTTGGCAGGTAGTCGTAAAGTTTCTCCATGACGATTAAACAAGTACGGCATACAATTGGTTTGCTACCACGTGGTGAAAGGGTGTTTCATCAGTTGCGAGTTATAGTAGCGGACATCTCCCGTCACCTCCCGTCCGATGAATGCAGGTTTCACGAAAGGCTCGTCTTCCGAGGAGAGTTCCACCTCGGCCACAGTCAGTCCCTCGTTCTCGCCATAGAATTCATCCACCTCAAAGACGTGCTGTCCGCTGCGCACCAGGTAACGGGTCTTGTCGATGATACCCGGTTCGCACAGCTTCAGCAATTCCCGCGCTTCGCACAGCGGAATTTCCTTTTCCCACTCGTAGCGGCTGGTTCCCGATTCATTGGATGCACCCTTGATGGTGAGAAATCCCCGTTCATCGCGGATGCGCACCCGTACTGTCCGTCCACGTACACTGCTGATGTATCCTTGTACGATACGGCTGTGTGCATACGCTTGTGGCTTGTATTCTCCCGTCACGAGGAATTTCCGTTCTATCTCCTGCGGCATGTCGTTTCCAGTGATTTTATCAGCCCCAGTAAGAGTAAGCCACAAACATGGCGATGACCAATACAATGGCTATTACTCCCATCGTCATCATCACTTTCTTGGCTTGTTGCTCTTCCTTCTGGCTGTGCATTGCTTTCTTTTTACTTTTTCCCATGGTGTGTTTTATAGTTTAAAGTTCAACGATGAACAAAGTAAGAAGAAATTCGGGAAGAATGCAAATGAAAGGGAGAAAATTTATTCGCCACTTCCTGCAAACTCCATCAGGTAAGCTTTGATAAAGCCGTCTATCTTTCCATCCATCACACCATTCACATCACTGGTCTGGAAGTTGGTACGGTGGTCCTTCACGCGGCGGTCGTCGAAGACGTAGCTACGAATCTGGCTACCCCATTCGATTTTCTTCTTACCGGCTTCCACCTTTGCCTGCTCGGCCATGCGGTGTTGGAGTTCCTTGTCGTAAAGCATGGAACGGAGAAGGCGGAGAGCGTTCTCGCGGTTCTTGGGCTGGTCTCGTGTCTCGGTATTTTCAATCAGGATTTCTTCCTCTTCGCCCGTATATGGGTCCTTATACTGATAGCGCAGACGGACACCGGACTCTACCTTATTGACGTTCTGTCCACCGGCACCACCACTTCGGAAGGTATCCCATGACATGCGGGCAGGTTCGATGTTCACCTCGATGGTATCATCTACCAAGGGAGTGACGAACACGGATGCAAAAGAAGTCATGCGCTTGCCTTGGGCATTGTAGGGCGAAACACGCACCAAGCGGTGTACACCGTTCTCACCTTTTAGGTAGCCGTAGGCATAATCGCCGGAAATCTCGATGGTACAAGTCTTGATACCTGCCTCATCTCCTTCCTGAAGGTTGGCGATGGTGGCCTTATAGCCGTGAGTCTCGGCATAGCGCAGATACATACGCATCAGCATGCTTGCCCAGTCCTGGCTCTCCGTACCACCGGCACCTGAGTTGATTTTCAGCACACAGTCCATCTGGTCGGCTTCCTCTCGAAGCATATTCTTGAGTTCGAGAGCCTCGACAGCAGTGATTGCCTTGACATAGGCATCGTCCACTTCCTCTTCAGTCACCAGTTCGTCTTTGTAAAAGTCGAAAGCCAGTTGTACCTCATCGGCCAAGGTCTTTACCTCATTGTAGCCGGAAATCCATTGCTGCAAGCCTTTCACTTTCTTCATCTGAGCCTCGGCAGCCTTCTGGTCGTCCCAGAAACCGGGAGCCTGGGTGCGGAGCTGCTCTTCTTCCACCTGTATCTTCTTTCCTTCAATGTCCAGATAGCGGTTCAACGCCTCGGTACGTTCTTTGATATCTTTCAGTTGTTCTGCGGTAATCATATATGCATTTACAATTTAGGAAGTGCAAAGGTATAAAAAAACACATAATTCCGCAATTGTCAATCCAATAAGTAATGCTAACGGCAAATGATTCCACCAGAACACCCTAAAGATTTATTCAAAAGACAAGGTGCCGAAAAAGGCCGGACAGTGGAACATGGGGCGTTCCAGCCCGATAGGACTCCAAGAAAGGAAGTGGGGAGTCTGGAGTTTGTCACCACACTTGTAGAAATTCCCTTTCATTGTTTTTCCGTCCAGAGAACCGACGGAATGCTGGAAGAAAGCGGAAACGGGAATAACCATGGCCAGTTCCCAGCTGCACTCGCCCAAACGTTCCTCGAAAGGTTCGCCGGCCAACGAGCTCCAACGTTTCACCATGCCCAGCACCTCCTGACTCGCCGTAGGACGGCGCTCATTGACTGCACCTCCCTGAATCAGCAGCCTGCCGGCGCAGTTACATTCGAAATTGTAATAGCGGTCGTCACCTTCGGGAGATACGAAGAATTCCACACAAGCATCTTCCCATACCCGGCCATTGTCTCCGGAGGCCACTGCACGCACACTGGCTTCCTTCACTTTGTAGTGGAGCAGGATTTCGCGCCCCGTATGGGCTATGCGGAAACTCACTTCCGGCTTGTAGGGATAATCTTTCCAGTTGACCACATCAAGGGGCTGAAACTCTATCCCGTTCTCGTCCAGCAAGGACGGCACAGCCTCACCTTCCGGTGAAGCCGTACACATTACTTTCTTTACGGACAAGCTCTTTCCACTCTGGGCATTGCAACAAACCATGCCTACCATTGAAAACACCAAGAGCAGAAGGAGTTTGCTCCCGTAATCTCTCACTATCATAAAACGTCCTTTCATTTCTTATTAGTAGAAGCCTTGTCTGCTACTGCTACATCCCAACCGGAAACAACGTCGCCGTAAAGATAGAATGTCACGTCAAAAGTAGTCTTGCTATTCTCATCCACCACTTGGTAGCAGCGTGTCGCGTCATAGGAATCCACCTCCTTGTACTCGCCCAATGCCAGCGGAGCCGGCTCTTCCTTGCCGGCAGCCTTGGCTATGATTTGCTGCATGCGTTCCTGCATCAGCTTCATAATGCCTTCATGCTTGAAGGGGTCGGGATCCGCCACTTCGGGATGGGTAGCCTTTATCACCCCGCCATTGGCGGCACGCACGACTCTGACACTGTCCGTATAAGCCTTGAACTGCCTCTTCACCTCCGGAGAACGCAGTCCATGAATGGTAAATACGGCAATTCCCTGGGCGCCGTTGTTGAGAGCGGCATCCATGCATTCGAACATCATCGGGCCGTCGGTGGCGGTCATGCCGCAGTACAGTGTAGTCATATCGTTCTTGTCGCGTACATTCTCAACCGTACAGTCGGAAATGAAGCTGGCATCGCCCGTATAGAAGGTATGGTAAACCATCGGGAACACGATGTCGAGATTCCATTTGCCCCAGTCCTGGCGCACCATGCGTGAAGCCATCTTCGGGGTGGGGAACGGGGAGGCAGCCATTGTCTTGCCGTAGGAGTGCACCACTTCGGCAATCATATTGGCCACTTCGGTTATCTGGTCGCAACGGAACTGGCGCCACTTCACATCGAGGGAAGGGTCTTCCTGCTCGCGGGGGTCATAACCATGCTGCTCCTTGAACAACCTGAGCATTTCCGGATGGTAACCGTAATCCCACGCAGCGTATTCACGGTCCTGCACAATGCCATAATGGGGCCACAAGGTGGTGGGAAGCACCACATCCACAAAACGATGATAGTCGATGGCAATGCCATTCAAGCCTTCCACTTCGCAGTAGGCCTTGATTTTTTCCTTGATGAACTCGCGGACTTCGGGCAATGCCGGGCAGAGAAACTTGTAATAGCCTACATAGGCGGTAGTGTCTGCCAGGCTCTTGCCGTTACGATTCACGCTGAACCATTCGGGATGCTCCTTCAATATCTTGTCACGGTCGTGTTCCAGATTCATGGTCCATAACCAGGCATACACTTCGATTCCGTGTTTATGGGCAACCGGTATGGCAGCCCGGTAATCGTCGGGAGTCGGCGCATTCAGCATAATTCCATCCATGCCGATGTCGTTCATCACTTGGCAGATGGAGTCGAAGTTCATGCCGGGACGATAGTCCAGCCACGTCCAGAACATGGGATATTCCTTGGTTGTTTCCTTAGCTCCCTGCTGGCACGAGAACATGCCCAGCGCAAGGAACAGCAGCAAGAATGCAGGTAAAAAGCTCTTTTTCATTCTATCTAAATTTTAAGTTTAACATGCAGTTTTTCCATCACCCACGTAACGCCGATTACCACAAAGGCAAAACAAAGGCAGTTGACCAGCCCCATGAATCCATGTGTGAACCAGTCCGGCAGGACAACACCGGTCACATCAGCAAAGCCATAGAAGACATAAGGTACCAGATAAGTGGTCAGCGTAGCCGTTCCGGCAGGGCGTATCAGGTTGAACCAACCTGTGACCTGATGGCTGACCAGATAGCCGAGCAGTGTGTAGAGCCCCACGGAAATGGCAGTCACATAGAACACCCAGGGAGGAGTACCACCCATCTTGGCCACAATCCAGAAATGGTGTGTCCCAATTCCGACCAGCAGAAGCAGAACGGCAACCGTCAGCCCATTGCGGAGTTTCCAGCCGTCACCCTTGCCGGCATAGCGGGCGCTGAGAATGGAAAGGATGACACCTCCCATTGTAAATGCGGGCAAAGCCCCGTTGCCGATATGCAGGATGGACAACATGCCCTGATAGAAGTTGCGTTCGGGAAAGGCAAGGATAGCCTCACCACCAAAGCCCTCGCGCAAAGGCGTACCCAGCAGGCATATCAGGATAAAGGCACCCCAGGCAGGCAGCAGATACTGCAACCGGTCACGGCTGAAGATATAGATTACGGCACATACCAGATAGGTCCAGCCGATGGAGCCCAATATTCCCCAATAGGCACCGAATACACCTCCCTGCGGATTGCGGAACGTGAAGGCAAGGTAAAGGAGAACCAATACTCCGATTATTTTAAAAGCACGGAAAAGGTTCTTCTGAGTGCCGGAAGCCGGTTTTGGATATTGGTTCCACACACCGATAAAGCCTATGGCCATCAGGAACCAGTATACTCCTATCGGATAGGGAGCTTCCGGTGAAAGCCGGAACTCCGAGTTCGTTATAAACGCCCCCATCACCAGCAAGGCAAAGGTGCGGGAAAGGATATGCCCCAAGGTGGACTCTGCCGAGAAGCCCTTGGCATATCTGCGCTCAATGGCGTAAGGTATGGACATTCCCACTGCAAACAAAAAGCAGGGGAATACAATATCCGCCAGTCCCATAAAATCCTCACCATAGACGGCATGTTCCAGCCAATGGGGTACGTCATGCACTTTCCAGAAGTCATTGACGAAAATCATGATGAACATGGTCAATGCCCTCAGCATGTCGATGGCCAGGTTGCGCCGTGAATAAACAGTCTTGTCACTCATATCATCTTGCTTTAGAATTCAGAAACCAACATCAGCCATCTGGCTGCCGAAGAGCCCCACACCTCTTTATAAGTAGCCGTATTGAACTGTGGCCAATAGGGCGCGTCCTCATTGAAATAGGACTGCATGCCTACGGGTATCTCTCCCACCGTTTCTCCGGGCAATGCCGTGTAGAGCTGCGGATAGTTGCTGCCTTCCCCATAAATCATGGACTGCCCGAAAGGATTCCGGCCTACAACCCAGAAGAGCTGCTGTTCTGCAATGTCTTTCAGTTCCTTGTCCTTCAGTACCCTGGCACAGATAGCGGCAGCTTTACCGGTAGACAAATGTACGGCAATATTTCCCTTAAACGAGAACCAGACGGGGAATATGCGCAAATAATGCTCTTTATCCAGACGGATACCGTTTTCGAGTTGTTCCTCGAAATCCTTATCGGCACCGCTGCGAATCCCTACCTGAACGGCGTAGAAGTTGGCGGAATCCTTCACTTCATCTTTGTGATAGATGCCACTGGGCACCATTCCATAAGGATATACATACTTCATGATATTCTTCAGATAACCGCCATAGAGTTTCATGGCACGAATCCACTGCTCATACTCGGCATGGCCGGACTGTGTCTCGCAAAGGGCGGCAAGGGCTTCCATATAGGCATAGTCGCGGGACTGGTGGGTATAGTGTACAATGGACTTCCTGGCCAAATCACGGTAGAAGAAGCCGCAGGTCTTGTCTTTGTCTTTCAGCGGTTCGGTGCGCTGGCACTGCAAGGTGTAGCGGATAGCCTTCACGGCCTCATCGGCATACTGCTGTTCGCCGGTCAGCTTGTAGAGCATGCTGGCTGCCCATGAAATATTGGCGTGATACTGGCTTTCGGATGCCATGGCGGCATGTCCCCCACCCTTCTTTATCAGTTCGGCAAAGCCCAACTCATTAAAGCGTTTCATGGCATAACCGAAGTCTTCCTTTGCAATCTTTTTCAGATTGCTCCTGAGGGCTTCATCCTTCTCAACCATCATGGAGGCATACGCTTCAATTCCTGCAAGCAGGAAGTTTTCCAAAGCTCCGTTATGGACAAGCAGTTCACGGCGGCCGGCATCGTCGTCGGTGCCTACCTCACCGTCAGTCCATAGATTGGTACCCCATGTCTGTGCACGGTAACCATCGCCCAGCCGGGTCTTCATCACATAGTCCATTCCCCACAAAGCCTCTTCCATCAGGCGGTTGTACAAGTCGACATTGCCTTTTTCTTTGGCGCGTTCGGCCATCAAGAGCAAGGAATAGGCTATTTCTCCCGTCTGTAAGGTCTGTTGGGACATGTCGGCAGCATCGTGCCATCCTCCGTTTATAGGAATAATATGTCCGTTGTAAGTGGCATGCAAGTCATTATGACAAGCCCCGTGCTTTCCGGGAACGGGATAACCGCAACGTTCGCAAAACAGGAAGTTGACCATCCGCCAGGCAGAATCCTCCCACACATCCTTATGGATATAGAAAGGCAAGGTGGTGACATCCCCTACCTGAATGACGTAACGTCCCTGCGTCTTGAAGTCGGAAAAGTCTATCGTCTCGAACTCTCCCAGACCGGTCTTTTCCTTACGGATGGGGCCGGTATAGACAATGGCCTGCGTCGCGGCATCCTTCAACTGGAACTGTCCGCCGTGCTTTTCCACATTGACAATGGCGCTCTTGGGACTCTCTATGCCATAACCGGTAGTAGAGAAGATGATGCGGTTTTGTGCGGGCATCCAGCCTTTCACGGTTTCCGGATTCTCCACTTTCTGCAATTCCACGGCATCCACATCGAAACGGAGGGAATCTCCCATAGTGCGTTCCTTGCCGAACACTTCGATAGCAAATGAAATCTTGGTCACCTTGTCGCGCGCCAGCCCGGACATCTCGACGAAACATTCGTTCCATTGGTTGTTTTTCAAGTTGATTTCGTGGTATCCTTCCCGACCGTAAATGTCGGGTACTTTTATTTCTCCGTCATTTTCCACATAGAGGTTCAGGTAAATGCTGCGTGCTCCTTCGCACGTGGGATAGATATAGAACTTCAGGCGGTTGTAACCTTCCCAGTTCACACCTCCTATATCATAAGAGGCCATGCAAGTACCGCGTCCCAACCCCCAGCCGAGAATCTCCTCCGGATGGACAGGAGCTTCCAGACGCAGGCTATGCTTGCCAGACTTGCTCCGTTCGTCAGTCAAACCAATCTTACCGATGCCCTTGTGCGACCATTTGGAGAAATCCTCCATATCACACAGCATCATAGTTTCCAACACTTTCTTTTTCAAGCCGAATGTCTCGAAAGCCTTTGTCTCGTCGAGCGGCAACGGACTGTGCACGTAACCCGTACTGACGATGTCGGCTTTCAACTTTTCATCTACTTGGGCATGAAGCCAAACAGCCGGGGTACAAAGCAGACCGGTCAACAAGCAGAGAGGTTTAATGATATTCCTCATATACAGTAAATAAGTTTAATTCAATTTTTCGCACGAAACTTGTTCTTTTCAGCTAACATAAATCAAGCTACAATATTAAGCAAGAATAGTCAGACAGAGGTTTAAACTCTATCTGAAGATATTTGAAATCTATCAAAATAAAATGATTCCCTTTCAAGAGATTAAGGAGGTATGCCGAAGCTGTCTCCGGCATACCTTTTACTCAGTAAGGATATCAGAAATTCGATTTGTTCACATCCCAGAATACACGGGTTGCCGCATTATCAGGACCACCAAGCATTTCGACAGCTTTGGCATAACCGGTAGGATTATTGTCCTTTTCATTAATGGTAAAAGGCAAACGACGTGGTCCAAGGTCAGTATCAATTTCACCCTGGC
Organism: Bacteroides sp. AM32-11AC; assembly: GCF_003603515.1. Taxonomy (NCBI): domain Bacteria; kingdom Pseudomonadati; phylum Bacteroidota; class Bacteroidia; order Bacteroidales; family Bacteroidaceae; genus Bacteroides; species Bacteroides sp. AM32-11AC. The sequence goes on from NZ_QTNH01000008.1 coordinate 183,405, forward strand.
TGTAATTTACCATCACTGGGAATAGTTTAGGATAACCGGTACGACGCAACTCGGCCCAACCGTTCATACCTTCGGGATAGACAGCAATCCAGCGCTGTGTAGCAATCTTAGCAAATTTCTCCTCGTTGCTCAAAGACTCATCCCATTGAGCGGTCACCTTGCTTTGACCTTCGATACTGGCTGCCGGAATAATAGGATCCACATAAGCAGCAGCAGTAGTAGTGCCACTCAAATAATCGCCTACAGCAGCTCCCCATTGTTCAAACGAAGCCTTCACTCCCTTCTCGTACAAATCCTTAGCAGTACCTTTACCGTTCACATTCCAACCACGCAGGGCAGCTTCAGCTTCCAGAAGAATCGTTTCACCGGCAGTAGCCAAAATAGCCGGAGACGTTGCAACCAGATTAGGTTTGCTCACAATCGCCTTGTAATTATCCGAGTTCTTGCCCTCTTCCAAACCTTTCACACCATTACGGATACCGAAGAAATCACCGTCAGCATTTGTTGTGGCATACTTTTCCAAACGGGCATCATTCATCCCTCCCAGCAGAGAGGGAATATTGGCATTGAGCACACAGTCGCCATAGCTGAAGGCCAGGCCGTAAAGCGGGTTCACATAACCGTTTCCAGCAATACCAAAATTCGCATCATTGGTTTCAATCAGCCCATTACTATCATTCATGGCAGCCTCAGCCTCGCTCTTTGCCCATGCAGCGTCGTATTTCACGATACGCATGGCCAGACGCAAACGGATAGTATTACACAATTTGGCCCATTTATTGAGGTCACCCCCATAAGCATAGTCAAACGGAGCGAACGAAGCCACATCTTTGTCCTTCACTGCACGCAGTTCATCAGCAGCCTCCCTCAGTTCTTCAAAGAACTTCTTGTAAACATCCTGCCCGGAATCATAAGTACCACCTGTAGCCGATTCACCATAATGAGTATAGATAATACACCCGTATTGATCGGCCAAACGAGACATGGCTATCACACGACAAATGGTATTGATGGCTGCGAAATGGGAATATGTCTCCATGTCTTTCTCACATTTGCGCGTAATTTTAAGACTCTGGGACATCACATGATTATAAGCATAATCCCAGCAGTTATCATTCCATCCGGCATTCATCGCATAAGTAATGTTATTTACATTACCTGCAAAGGCAGTAGCCGTACTTACATAGCCCGACCACATATCCGCATTCAGATTCTGTATCAGCTGATATTCCCACGGATTAGTACCACCGCCATTATTATAATAGATGGACTGCATCATCGGAATAAAATGCATGCCTATATAGTTGTTGTCCTGCTTCAATTCTTCGTCACTTACTCCTTTCGGGTTGGTATTCAAGTCATCGAATGCACCGGTACATGCGGTAAACATGGAAGCTGCCAGCAACGCAGTTGCCGTATATTTCAATATATTCTTCATAATTATAAGTCTATTTAAAAGTTAACCTTCAAGTTGAAACCTATCGAACGGTTGGTAGGCATACCAAACACATCGACACCCTGCAAACGGTTGCTGGTAGACAGCATACCATCGGGATCATAAGGAGCATTGTTCTTGAAGAAGAACAAGTTACGGCCCACCAGCGAAATTTGTGCACTCTTGATAACACCAATCTTAGTCAGCCATGCCTGGGGCAGATTGTATCCTATGGAAAGTTCGCGCAAACGAATATTAGTGGCACTGTAAGTATAGTACTCTGTCACACCGGCACGTCCGCCCACCAGATTATAAAAATCTTGTATAGCCTGCTCTCCGGATATCTTATGCCCTTCGAGCATCACATATCCACGGTCACGTGCATCACCGGTAGCCTTGCTCACACCTTGCTGGTCAAGGTCGGCTTCTGTCAGTGACATCACTTTACCACCAAAGCGTCCGTCAATAAGGAAATACAACGAGAAGTCTTTCCAGGTAAGCGTATTGCTCCATCCTAAATTGAAATCAGGATTTGAGTTACCCAGCTTTTTAGGATCGGATTTGTTCACCAATGGCAGACCGTCATCGCCAAACTTGATTTTACCGTTATCGTCACGTTCAAAAGTTGTTCCGTAGAAGTCGCCGAACGAACCTCCTACTTCCAGACGGCTCCATACATTATTACTCTCACCGCCACTAAATTGGAAATATCCCAATGCTTCACCGGCCAATGCTTTGGCTTCGTTCTTGTTGGTGGCAAAGTTGACACCTGTTTTCCAACGGAAACTATTGGTCATCACCGGAGTGGCGTTCATCATAATTTCTATACCGCTGTTCTGAATGTCACCTGCATTTACATAATAGGTATTGTACTCTGAACCGGAAGGAGCAGGCAAGGTGAAGAGCTGGTTCTTTGTATTCGTCTTATAGTAAGTAAAGTCAAACTCCAAGCGGCTGTCAAAGAAGCGCCATTCAGTACCAAATTCCAGAGAGGTCGTCTTTTCAGGTTTCAACTCATCAAAAGGAGAAGTTGTATTAAAGCTGATACTGCCGTTCTTTGTAATCGTATTAAGTGGATTGGAGAGATAGGTATCCAAACCGTTACCTACTTGTGACCATGCACCACGGATTTTCCCAAGACTAATCCAGGAAGGCAACTTCAAAGTTTCGTTGAGCAACCAGGTAAGACCTACTGACGGATAGAAAAAGCCCTTGTTCTTATACTTGGTATAGGCCAAGGTAGAAGTCCAGTCATTACGTGCCGTCACGTCAAGGAAAAGCTGGTCTTTTAAACCAATCTGACCGGTAAAGAACACGCTCTGGCTTTGTGTATGTTTTCTCCAATCACTCAAAGAGCCTGCATTGAGAGTCACATTCTGCATCGTAAATACATTGGGAATGGAGAGTGTACCCGGATAGGAATCGAAACCGGTTCCATTGCCATTATAATCATTGATACTGCCACCGACTGATGCATTAAAGCTGAAGTTCTCGAACTGTTGTTGATACGTAAAGAGGACATCTCCATAAGTAGAAAGTTCACTTTGCTCATTATAGCTGTAACGGCCATTGGTTCCGGTTCCGGCAGCATTCATACCGCAGAGGATAGGGCTGGTACCTGCATACATACGGGTATTGTCTTTATCCACTATATAGTCGGCGCTACCACGAGCCTGGATACTGAAATAATCGTTAATCTGGTATTTCACACTCAGGTTTATCAAAGTACGGTACCTCGTATCTTCATTAGGCACTTTGTTGATAAGCCAATAAGGATTTTGCTCCATATCGGTTCCGGAAGTCTTATACCAGTTTTGATCCATAATATTACGTCCGGTATTCAACACTTGATAGTTATCCTTGTAGTAGTTAAAATCTTTACCACCCTCTACACCACCACGCGGGAAGTGGTACAAACCGACCAAAGGATTCATATAATAACCTCCTGAAGTGGTACGGTTATTTCCTTTCTGATACATGGCATTGACGTTGGCATCGACCGTCAACTTATTATTGAAGAAATTTGCTGTTTCGCGGAAATTAAAGTTATGTTTCACCAAACGGTTGCCTTCTACCACACCCTTGCCGTAAGTATTGGCATAGGAGAAATAAGTCTGCATAGCCTTTGAACCCATACTTAAAGAAAGAGAGTTAATAGTGGTAACACCTGTCTTGAAGAAATCGTCAGTATAGTCGGGACTACCGTTTATCTTACCGCCCCAGCTGGTCGTTTGGCCGGTATAATTATTCTGGAATTCGGGAATACCATAGGCAGCCATATCAAAAGTGGTATTGGTATTGAAAGAAATGCTGGCACGACCTTCTTTACCTCTTTTGGTATTGATGATTACCACACCGTTGGCAGCCGAGCTACCATACAAAGCGGCTGCCGCAGGACCTTTCAAGATATTCATACTCTCAATATCATCGGGATTCAAATTGGAGATACCGTCGCCACGGTCGTAGTTACCACTGTCATTATCACCACCAATGGTAGTTGAAGTATTTTCGTTGGTGGAGGAACCAAACGGCACCCCGTCTATCACGTAAAGAGGCTGATTATTACCACTTACAGAACGGTTACCACGGATGATGACCTTGGAAGAACCACCCAGACCGGAAGAACTCTTGTTGATTTGCACACCTGCCGTCTTACCGGCCAGCGCATTCATCATGTTGGGATCCTTGGCACGAACCAATTCGTCGCCGTTCACCACTTGAGTAGAGTAAGTCAGTGATTTTTCTTTCTTTGCGATACCCAATGCCGTTACCACCACTTCATCCAGTAGCTTGGCATCATTCTTTAATGTGACTCTTATCGTTCCCGGAGTGATGGGAACTTCTTGTGTTATCATACCTACGAAAGACACTTGCAGTGTCGTGGCACCTGCGGGCGCATCTGTAATAGTGAATTTACCGTCTAAATCTGTTACGGCTCCGGTAGTACTTCCTTTTACCAATACGGAAGCTCCGATAATCGGTTCATTGTCTTCAGCTGAAATAACGATACCGGTAATGGGGGAATTTTGGGCTGCTACCCAGCTAATGGCCGCCATCAGGCAAACCAAGGTCAGCATAATTCTTTTTTTCATAAGCTGTTTTTCGGAAAATAAATATTAGATTAAATATGTGTTAAGTTAATAAACAGATTCTCGGAAATCTGTTATCCCGATCGGCCAGTCTGATTGGCTGTTCCTCTCATTTCTTCTTCTTTGTATGCTTCATAGGCTATTAGTATGTTACGGTTAATATTTAAGCTTATCCAAATGTCTTTATTCTGCAGATTTCTTTTAAGCTCTCGTATATAAAACCGGGGGCACAACCACAACCCTATCGGAAAAGGAAGATTTGTTTGCTAATAAAAGTTAATGAAGAAAAGCTGCTGGCAGAACCGGTGCTTTATTGCATGGTTTTAAGCAGATTACGGCATCACCCTTCTCTCCCTCGCCTAAGAGTGAGGCTTTCATTATCTACAAGAGAACTCTCCCCCGGCACCGCAACAAATTAACCTCTCCACTGCGACAAACTAACTATTTTCTCGCATCTCATTATTCTTATCACAGTCATGTTAGTTTCTTACAACAGCTGTGTTCTTTTCTTATAACAGCTGTGTTCTTTTCTTACAACAGCTGTTGTAAGAATAATAAGAAGCATAAAAACTGCCAGTCAGCAGTGTACAGATGATTAGTTTCTCGCAGTGCAGGGGGTAGTTTCTTTCTGTTCAGAAGAAGGAGATAAAAAACAGACCGTCCGGCCCGGAATGAAAAAGATTCACCCCAGGTCGGACGGTTATAAACAAAAAAACAAAGTTTTATTCCTCGTACATCTTGTCAATCAGCCCCTTGTAGTTCTTTGCCACTACAGAGCGTTTCAGCTTCAGCGTGTTCGTCAGCTCGCCACGCTCCATGCTGAACGGTTCGGTCAGGAGCGTGAAGCGCTTCACTTGCTCGTAATGGGCGAACTGTTGCTGCAAGGTATCGATACGGGCACGGAACAACGCTTGTATCTTGGAATGTTGCAGTAACTCATCCATATTGTTGTATGCAATGCCTTTCTCCTTGGCATAATCCTTCACAAAGCCATAAACGGGAACTATCAAAGCGGAAACAAACTTACGCTCATCGGCAATGACAGCAATCTGGTCAATGTAACGGTCAATAGCCAGCTTCGTTTCCAATGCCTGCGGCGAAATGTATTTTCCGTTGGAAGTCTTGAACAAGTCTTTGATACGCTCCGTCAGATACAGATGGCTATCCTTCAAATAACCGGCATCACCCGTGTGGAACCAACCGTTACGGTCGATGGCAGCAGCCGTTGCCTCCGGTTTCTTGTAATAGCCGGTAGTGATAGTCTTACCACGAAGAAGTATCTCGTTGTTCTCGCCAATCTTCACCTCCACATCAGGCATCACCGTACCTACGGAACCAATCTCATAGCCTTCGTTGAGGAAGCAGGAAACGGTAGCCGTAGATTCCGTCAGACCATAGCCCACCACCATGTTTATACCTACAGAATGCACAAACTCGCAGATTTCATCGGGCACAGCAGCACCTGCCGTAGGGAAGAAATTACCGTTCTCAATACCTATCGTCTTCTTCAGCAGAGCATAAATGGTCTTTTCGTAGAACTTGTATTTCAGATGAAGCATCATCGGAGGAGTCTTTCCTTGGCGCAAATAATCAATGTTATGCGTCCTGCCCACCTTGATGGCATCCAACATCATCGCTTTACGCAGACCGGTTTCCTGGGAAATCTTCTCCTGCACACCGGCATAGACTTTCTCCCAAAAACGGGGTACACTGCACATCAGTGTAGGGCGTATCTCTTTAATAGTAGTTTGGATATCTTGTGGACGGAGATTGATGCAGACCTGCACCCCCCGGTGTATACAAAGGTAGGTCCATGCCTTTTCGAATACATGGGTCAGCGGAAGGAAGTTCATGGAAACATCCCGGTCTGTCATGAAAGGCAATCGGATATCATGAATGCGGAAAGCCTCTCTATAATTGAAATGATGGAGCATGACACCTTTCGGCTCACCGGTAGTACCGGAAGTATAAAGGATATTGGCGAGGTCATCATCTGAGGCAGCTGCTGTACGTTCTTCTACAATGGCATTGTGCTGCAACTCTTCATCCATTGCCATAAATTCATCAAAATAGATGGAAGTCATGTCGCGCGGATCTTTCACCACAGCACGGTCGAAGATGATGAGCTGCTGCAGAGACTGGCAAAATCCGAACACGCTGAAAGCGGCATCGTACTGGAACTGCTCGCCTACAAACAGATAACGTATCTGTGCATCGTTGATGATATACTGTGCCTGGGCCGGTGAGCTGGTAGCATACAAAGGTATAGTCACCGCCCGGTTGGCGAATGCACCGAAATCAGTAAAGAGACATTCGGGTTTATTCTGCGAGAAGATACCGATATTCTCTTGTGGCTCTATTCCCAAAGCCACCATTGCATTGGCAGTCCGGCGTACAGTCTGTGAGAACTCTTTCCAAGAGATGGGTATCCATTGTGCAGTTTCATAGTCCCTGTATTTCAGGGCTATTTTGTCTCCATACTTCTCTGCCTGGCGATGCACCAGGACAGATAAATGATGATAAGTCATAACTTTTGATATTGGTAAATACGGTACAAAGGTAGTGGTTTCATTTGAAACTAATTTGATATTAGCGGGTAATTATTCAAACTTTACCTTTAAAGTATCCGACCATCCGTTAGCAAATTATCCACAAAAGAAACTTTCTTTACCATTAAAACAATAGAAATATATTAAATATCTATATATTTGTGGTGATATACAAACTAAATCAAATTCAATGAACATGAAAAAAGTATTGCTTTTAATGGCTATGCTGACCATAGGTTTAGCAAGCATCAATGCCCAAGACAACCTCAGATGGGGAGCAACAGTCGGCATGAACTCCAGTAACTTCTCCATTACCGGTTTCGACAGTAAAATAGGCTTTCATGCTGGGGTAAAGGCTGAAGTAGGATTGCCTCAAATTTCAGAAGGAGTCTACCTCGATATGGGTGCATTACTTACGCTGAAAGGAGCCAAAATAGACGGAGGCTCTGCTGCTTCTATCAAGTTCAATCCCTACTACCTGGAAATTCCTGTACACATTGGCTATAAATATGCAGTGAATGAGAACTTTGCCATATTCGGCAATGCCGGTCCTTATTTAGCCATCGGTCTTTTTGGCAAAGCCAAGGCAGAAGGAGATATTCTTGACGAATATGAGTTTGATGATAACTCCACCAATGTATTCGGGGATGATGCCATGAAGCGTTTTGATTTCGGTCTCGGATTAAAAGCCGGAGTCGAATTCAGTCAGAAATATCAGATTTCCATCGGTTATGACTGGGGACTGGTAGAGAACATTAAAGATTCAGGCAACAAAAACCGCAACTTGATGATATCACTCAGTTGCTTCTTCTAAACAATATTGAAAAAACAGAAAGGACGTCGGTTTGGCGTCCTTTTCATTTTTTATCCGTAAGTTTGCGGCCAGATTATTTATTTACCGAATATGATTTACGATATACCGACTTTAACTTCCGAAGCAATCGGATTGCTCAAATCACTGATAGCCATTCCTTCCTTGAGCCGCGACGAGGAGAAGGCGGCAGATTATCTGCAGAACTATATCGAAATGCAAGGCATGGCAACAGGACGTAAAGGCAACAATGTATGGTGCCTCAGCCCGATGTTCGACTTAAAGAAACCGACCTTGCTGCTGAATTCCCATATCGACACCGTAAAACCCGTCAACGGGTGGCGGAAAGATCCTTTCAAACCAACGCTGGAAAGTAATGGAAAGCTCTACGGGCTGGGCAGCAACGATGCCGGAGCCAGTGTAGTCAGCCTGCTGCAAGTATTCCTGACATTGTGCCGCACCACTCAGGCCTACAATCTGATATATCTTGCCTCGTGTGAGGAGGAAGTATCAGGCAAAGGGGGAATAGAATGCGTATTGCCGGAACTCCCTCCCATACAGTTTGCCATTGTAGGCGAGCCGACAGAGATGCAACCTGCCATTGCAGAAAAAGGATTGATGGTGCTGGACGTAACTGCTACCGGAAAATCGGGACATGCTGCCCGAAGCGAGGGAGATAATGCTATATATAAGGTATTGGATGATATTGCCTGGTTTCGTGATTACCGTTTTCCAAAAGAATCTTCCCTGCTGGGTCCCGTGAAAATGAGCGTAACCATGGTAAACGCCGGTACACAGCATAACGTCATTCCCGACCGTTGTACTTTTGTCGTAGACATTCGCAGCAACGAGTGTTATAGCAATCATGAGCTATTCGATGAAATACAGAAACACATCACGTGTGAAGCCAAAGCCCGCTCCTTCCGGCTAAGCTCTTCACACGTAGCTCCGGAGCATCCGGTAGTGCAAAAGGCCATTGCCATGAAACGTACTCCTTTCGGCTCACCGACCTTGTCCGACCAGGCACTGATGCCGTTCCCTTCTCTAAAGATGGGGCCGGGGAAAAGTGCCCGTTCACACACTGCCGATGAATTTATCTTTGTCAAGGAGATAGAGGAGGCGATAGGGATGTATCTGGAGTTGCTGGAAGGAGTAAAAATTTAAATTATCATTATCTGTTCAGCCACGGCTCCGGATTCAGTTTTTCCTTCTCTTTCCTCAATTGGAAGTGTAGCACCGTACGGCCATTGTCGGCCCCATCCGAGAAGATTTGTCCGAGGGGCTGTTTGGTGGTGACATCATCGCCCTGCTTCACCGAGGCCGATGACAAGTTGCAATAGACTGATATATAATTCCCGTGACGGACAAGGATATTGAACAGTCCGTTCAGTTTAAAGACAGCCGCCACTTTACCATTGAAGATGGCACGGGCTTGGGCACCCGGTTTCCCTTGTATATCAATGCCCTTATTGTCCAGCTTGACATTGCGCAAACCTTCCACAGAATACTGGCCGTAATGGCTGGTAATGATATACGCGCCGGTGATGGGCATCGGCAACTTACCGCGATTATTAGCAAAGTTCCCTGATAATTCACGGTCTGCCTTACTCATGGAGTAAGTTTCCAAAGGCTGTGCCTTCGGCTTTGCGGGCGTAGAGGCAGTTGCCGTTTTTTCGGTTTTTTCACCAGCCTTTTTACGTGCGGCTGCCTCACGGCGCGCTTCTTCTGCCGCACGCTTACGCGCTTTCTCTATTTCTTCCGCTATCAGACGGTCAATGCGTGCATTGAGCTGATTGGCTTCACGGCGTTTCTTATTCAGTTCGTTCTGTAAGCCCCGCTGTTTCTTTTTCAGATTGGCTACCAACAACTTTTGTTCCTTCTCCTGCGCTTCCAGCTTGACTTTCTCCTCTTCACGTTCTTTCAACAATCCTTCTTTGGCAACCTTCACTTGCTGAAGCTCAGTCTTCTTACGGTTCACCTGCTCCTGCTTTTTCAACACTTCCTCGCCTTGCAGGCGCTGATAAGTAGCATATTCACGTACATAGCGCATGCGTCGATAGGTCTGTGCCAGGCTCTTGGCAGAGAAAATGAACATCAGCTTCTCTTCAATGGAGCGGTTCTTATACAAATATTGAACGGACGATTCGTATTTCTTCTTCTTGTCCCTTAGGTCACGTTGCAGGCGGGTCAACTGACGTTCTAATGAAGACAACTCGCGCTCTATGGATTCCACATCATTATTGATAGTCAGAATATAGCGTTTGCGCTCTTCTATCTGTCCGGTCAGTGCAGCAAGACCGTTCAACTGGCTTCCCACATCCTTCTTGGTGGTTATCAACAGCGTTTCCGACTCTGCTATCTGTTTCTGCAAGGCACCACGCTTGCTTTCCAGTTCCTTAATCAGCTTGTTGGACTGGGCAAGGAGCGGAGAAACCGGCAAAAGGAGGAGAAAGAAGAGAAGGAGAAGCTTCATAAGTTATGAGTTATAAGTTATGAGGGATTATCTGACAATTATCAACTAATCAAAGGTCCATCAGCATTTCCAGCAGTTCTTCCAGCTCCACCTCTTTATATTTCTGTGAGAGCTGGGTAGGAGTCAGTGCAAAAGGCTTATCCGAGAAGTTGGAAAGTTCAATCTTTCCCTTTTCCAGAGAGGGTATCCCGAGTTCCTTGCCGGTAAGCACCTTCTTGCCATTGGGTTTGGAAGCAGCATAAAGCAGTTTCTCCAAATGGGCAAAATCCGCCTTCTTGGGCAGCACATCCTTCAGTTCCTTACGTGTTGCACGGACATAACGTTTTCCCATACGGTCTACCAACAGAATCTCATCCGGGGTGACTTCCATACGTGCCACCTCCGTACGAAGTATCGGCATCAGAAAGGAAATCTGCATGCATTCTTCCTTCTTCAACTTCATCGTACCGTTCACAGTAAGGGTGGCATCTTTATGGGGTACCGTCAGCTGCACTTTGGAGGAAAGGCAGGCAGATTCTCCGGACAGAGGACTTGAGTGACGCGAAGTCTTGCAACCGGCAAGCCCCACAGCCAGCAACAACAGCAAGGACAATAGGCGGCACGTCCTTGCCATATCATTCAGCAGGTTTAGTTTCATCTGATATATATTTCTTTTTTTGTATTTTCTGTTTCAACGTATCAGAGCGATTGCCCTTATCCCAGGCTTGCTTCCAGTATTTCAAGGCACCTTCCGCATCGCCAGTCATGTAATAGATATCTCCGCAATGTTCCAAGACCACGTCACTGCTATCTTTATCATTCTTTATCGCCTCATCTATGTAGAGACGCGCCTCGGCATAATTACCTTTAACAAACAATATCCATGCATATGTATCGAGATAGGTGGAATTGTTCGGCTCGGCTTTCACTGTCTTGTAGCTCATCTCTTCCGCCTTGTCCAAGTCGCGGCGCTCCACGGAAAGATAATATGCGTAGTTATTCAAGGCACCGATGTTTGAAGGATTGTACACCAAAGCGGAATCATAAGCCGCATAAGCTTCCGCATGCAGATTCTTGGTGTGATAAGCATCACCGATAATGGCATAAAAATCTGATACGACCTCCTTCTTGCTGTCGTCCTTGACGTGCGACAAAGCCTTTTGACAGATGGCAAGGGCATCATCCGTCCGTTCCGCCTGGTTGTAGGCAATGGCCAGATAGAAATAGAACTCCAACATATCGGGATTGGACTCCACACCGGCTTCGCACAAATTCATTATTTCCTTGTAATCCTCCTGGCGCACAGCTTCCCCCAGCAATGTCATACGAGCCGCTGTGTTGGTAGGGTCTATCGCCAGAACCTGGCGCAGAACCGGCCCTGCCTCCTTGTTCATTCCTTTGGAAAGAAGATATTGGGCATACAGCAAAGGTAATTGCGCCTCATCGGGCTCCTGCTCCATGATGCGGTTGAAGAGCGTAATGACACGTGTACTGTCCTTGCCTGCCTGCTCATTCTGCACGATGAACTGCCGCATCACATTCAGTTTGGTGTCCGAAGCCACTTTCTTGTTCAGCAACAGCGTGTCCAATTGCTGTTCATACAGCTCCTTCTGTCCGGTCTCTTCGTAGTAAGAAGCCAATGAGTACATGGCCATTGCATTGTCCGGCTCTTCGGCCAGCACCTTCTTGTAAATCTCATAAGCTTCCTGCTTTTTCCCGTTCTGCATATAGACATCCCCCAGCACAACCTGATAGCGCATATCGTTGGGATACTCTTCTACCAGACTTTCTATTTCATGAAAGGCGCTCTTGTCGTCCTTCTTTTGCAGATAGATGCGGAACTTCTCCATACTGAGCTGTTCATTCTTGCCCATCCGTTCCTCGAGCTTGTTCAGTATACCGATAACTTTGTCATACTCTTCCTGGCGGTTGTAAATCTCCAGCAAGTTGTATAGCGGGTCCAGCTTATCCGAGAAACGTACCGCCATATTTTCCAACAAGGCAGCGGCTTTCTCCGTTTCGTTTTGCTGCATATACAGATTGGCAAGTCCCTGGGCATACCAGTAATTATGGGGAGCATTCTCCACCGCCTTTTCCAAGGCGGCTTGTCCCAACGGCACCTGCTTGAGGTACATATAATACTGGGCCATCTCATACAAAGCCGATGATGCGTTCGGGTTTATCGTCAGGCAATGTTGCAGGACATCGAAAGCCGCATCATAGTCTTTCTGGACTTTCAGACGGGCGGCTTCAAGAAAGAAGTAGTCGTAACGGCGCTGCTGTTCGGGGGTAAGCTCCTTTACGGGCGAAACGTCGGCTTTCTTCGACTTCTTCCGTTTCTTCAATTCCTTCCGTGCCTTTTCAGACCGACCGTACCCGCTCATTTTCTCCTTAGAAGCTTGAACATTGGCAGCCTGCACTCCGTACGTAGTAAAGCAGAAGGTACCTATCAACAATGCAAGTATTATTTTTACTCTGATTCTCATCTATTTAATTATAAATTCTTAACCCGTAAAACGGAACAATATCCATTCATTTTTTACCCGTATGCCCGAAGCCACCGGCACCGCGCTCCGTCTCATCCAGCACTTCCACTTCCCGCCAAAGAGCTTGTTCGTGACGCGCTATCACCATTTGTGCAATCCTCTCCCCATCTTCGATGACGAAGGTTTCTGCAGAAAGGTTGACGAGAATAATACAAACTTCACCACGGTAATCGGCATCAATCGTTCCAGGGGAGTTCAGCACGGTAATCCCCTTCTTAATGGCCAATCCGCTACGCGGACGCACTTGCGCCTCAAATCCTTCAGGAAGAGCGATATAAAGGCCAGTAGGCACCAGACACCGCTGCATCGGAGCCAGCGAAATAGGTTCATTAAGGTTTGCACGGATATCCATTCCTGCAGACAGCTCAGTGGCATAAGCCGGAAGCGGATGCTTTGATTTATTGATGATTTGTACGTTCAACATGATGTTATTTACGATTTGACGATTTACTATTTACGATTGGGGCTACTTCTATTCTTACAATTCGAGTAATTCAAGTTTCGCAATTCATCTTCCTTTTACTATAAACTTGGGCGAAAATACGGCTTTTTATACAAAATAGTGATACATTTGCAGTTAAATAATAGTAACTTCAATCGTAAATAGTAAATCGTCAAATCTCAAATAACATCATGATGAATTGGAATACGCTCATATCTGCCAAACGCTTCGGACTGGAAGAGTTTCACCAGGAACGCCATGAAAACCGCTCGGAATTCCAACGTGACTATGACCGCCTTGTCTTCTCTGCCCCCTTCCGCCGTCTGCAGAACAAAACCCAGGTATTCCCTCTTCCCGGTAGTGTATTCGTCCACAACCGATTGACACACAGCTTGGAAGTATCATGCGTAGGCCGCTCATTAGGCAACGATGTATCGAAAGTTCTCATTGCCCGCCACCCGGAACTGCAAGGCAGCTACCTCACCGAAATAGGCTCCATAGTTTCGGCCGCCTGCCTGGCACACGACTTGGGAAATCCTCCTTTCGGACATTCGGGAGAACGAGCCATTTCCACCTTTTTTTCCGAGGGAAAAGGAATGTCCCTGAAGGGCCAACTGACACCTGCCCAATGGGAGGACCTTACTCACTTTGAAGGGAATGCAAATGCGTTCCGTCTGCTTACCCACCAGTTTGAGGGAAGGCGGCAGGGAGGATTTGTACTCACCTACTCCACCCTGGCAAGCATCGTGAAATATCCCTTTTCATCGAGTCTCGCAGGCAAGAAGTCAAAATTTGGTTTCTTCATTACAGAGGAAGAAAGTTTTCGCCGCATAGCAGAAGAACTGGGTATGGAGAAGCAGAACAATGCCCCGTTGAAATATGCCCGCCACCCGCTGGTCTACCTGGTGGAAGCCGCCGATGACATCTGCTACCAGATGATGGATATCGAGGATGCCCATAAACTGAAAATTCTGACTACACAAGAAACCAAAGAGCTACTTCTCTCTTATTTCTCGAAAGAGCGCCGAGCACACCGGCTCAAAACCATGGAGATAGTAAGCGACACCAACGAGCAAATAGCCTATCTGCGTTCCAGCGTTATCGGACTGCTTATCGGCGAGTGCGTGCAAGCCTTTGTAGACAATGAAGAAAAGATTCTGAAAGGAGAATTTGAAGGAAGCCTCATCAACCATATATCCGAAGTACCTGCCAATGCCTACAAGCACTGTGCAGACATCTCCCTGAAGAAGATTTACCGCTCACGCGACGTGCTGGACATTGAACTTGCCGGTTTCCGTATCATCAGTACCCTGCTCGAACTAATGATTGACGCCGTGTGTTCTCCGGAAAAGGCATATTCGCAACTGCTCATCAATCGCGTATCGGGCCAGTACAACATAAAAGCGCCTGCACTCTATGAAAGAATACAGGCGGTATTGGATTACATCTCCGGAATGACGGATGTATTTGCACTCGATTTATACAGGAAAATAAACGGGAATAGCTTGCCAGCGGTATAACAGACGACAAGCATTCTTCCGGATAGTCCTATGATACAACCTTATTTGCTCCCGACGTAAGCTTGCACGACTCCGGTTCGCTCGCTATGAACGACTCGATGTGACGGATGCGCTTTTCTGCCAAAATCTCGTCCACGGCAATCAGGATACCCGTTTCCTCCACATCTCCAAAACCGTAATTGATGGCTGTACCGAACATACGCATGGTAGGGCTAAGACTCATATAGGCATTCACCAACGGGGGAATATTGTACCCCGCCTTACGGATTTCACAATTCAAAATCTTATAGTCTTCCTTAAAAGAGTCTTTACAGAATAGAGCATCCAATTCATTCTCGTCCGACTCCAGAAGCAACGGTTTCATCGGAGTAATCAGGTTGTCCTTATCCGCAAAATGTTTCCGAAGGAAATAAAGAATCTTATCACGGCTCTGACGATGATAGCTGGGATACATAGTCACCTTTCCGAAGAAATACTTCACATTGGGCATGACTACGGTCAGTGCGCCCAAACCATCCCACAGATTATCCAACGCGAACAGCCCCTTGCTGTCAGCACGCGTAGACTGATACTCCAACGTAACGAACGAACGTCCCAACTCAATGGTCGTAGGAAGATAGTCCTTCAAAAATTTATCCGAAAAGTTAAACATATGGGCAGTTGCCAGAATAGGGGCACCATGTTCGTCAAAACGCACATCCGTACCTAAGATATAACGGTATCCACCCAAAATTTCTTCAGCTTCCGGATTCCAGACAATCAACTGCTTGTACGGATTGTCCATGATGTCATATTCGTCAATATCCATAGACTTGCCCGTTCCTCCTCCCGCAGCGCGGAACGCAATCTCGCGCAAACGGCCGATCTCCTTCATGGTATTCGGAGAGTCTTGGGCAGTAATGATATATATCTGGTTATGACTTCTATTGGTCATGCGCAGGCGCTTCTCCTCAGTCAACTCCGCTTTCAACAGCTCCTTGCTTACCGGTGCAATTACATCTTCCATATTTCTCTGTTAGTAGTTCTTCTTTTATATAAATACGGTCTCTCTACAATTTATATACAATATCCTTCACATATTGCGCCCATCCGGCCGGGCTTTTCGATTTGTCGAAAGTTTGCCAGGGGATAGGCTTCCCTATGGTGATGGTAAATGTTTTATGGCGATTCTTCAGCATTTCATCTGCCAGGTAAAGCATGGCGATATTGAACTTGATGCCCAACATCTTACAAAAATTGGCAAGATTATAAAAGAAGTTGGAGTTCCGCCCCTCGAAGTGGATGGGAACTACATCACGGTGGGCTTCGACACTCTTCACGATAAAGGTCTTTTTCCAATCCAAGTCACGGATGACCCCATTCTGCCTACGTGAACAAAGACCTGCGGGAAACATGATGAGCTGATTGTCCGAAGCAAATCCCGCCTCCACCATTCTCGGGAAGTCTTTGGCCTGCTTTCCCGTCTTGTTGATGGGGATACAGAGCGGTGCCAGTCCGTGCAGGTTCATCAGCAGGTCGTTGACCATATATTTCACCTTGCCGCCATAAAAGGAGCCCAGGACATAACCCAACGCCACTCCGTCCTGCCCACCCAGGGGATGGTTGGATACAAAAGTATAAAGCCCTTCTTTAGGCAGATTCTCCTCCCCCTTTACCACAATATTGGCATCAAGGAACTCCAGACAAGCTTTCAGAAAATCCACACCGACTTTATCTTTCGACTCCCGCAAAAAGACATTCAATTCCTCTTGATGAACGATATGCTTCAAATAAGAAACCACGAACTTGGGGATATACTTAGACTTCTTCGGAGCCTTTTCCCGAAGTATCTTGTCTATGTCAATCAAAAATAAAGAGTCGTCAGCCATTCTTCTTTTGATGAAATGAATGCGCAAAATTAACTCATCTTTTTAATTAATCGCAAAAAAATGACAGAAAACTGCACCCGAAATCTATCAAATAGCACCTAAAAACTGTCAATTGATAGTTTTTCCCCTAAAGTGTGTTTGAAATCCGTCTGCCTGAAAGAGAAAACTTCCGTAAACTTGCAATATCAAGATTAACGAAAAAAAACATAGCACATATGAACAATATAACATTTAAAAAAGACCTGCTCGGAGTTCAAGACGATTTATTGCGTTTTGCATACAAACTTACTTCCGACCGTGAAGAAGCCAACGACCTCTTGCAGGAAACATCCCTGAAAGCTCTGGATAACGAAGAGAAGTATACGCCCGATACTAATTTCAAAGGATGGATATACACCATCATGCGCAATATCTTCATCAACAATTACCGCAAAGTGGTGCGTGACCAGACTTTCGTGGATACCACGGACAATCTCTATCACCTGAACCTGCCGCGCGACGCCGCTTTTGAAAGCACAGAAAGCGCATATGACCTGAAAGAGATGCACCGCATTGTCAACGCCCTTCCACGGGAGTACAAGATTCCCTTCTCCATGCATGTCTCCGGCTTCAAATACCGCGAAATTGCAGAGAAGCTAGGGTTGCCCTTAGGCACGGTAAAGAGCCGCATTTACTTCACCCGCCAAAAACTACAACAAGACTTGAAGGATTTTGTTTAAGCACTCAGCATATAAAACCAGTGATTTCCATAAATTAAGAAGAGTACAGATTTTAGTTGTATCAAAAGAGAGAAAGGCAGGCCGGGACAATCCCGCGTCTGCCTTTCATGGTCTCGCCCCTTGTATTTCGTACACAAACTCATTCAAGCCGTTACGCTTTGCGACAATATTATTTACAAAAATCAGGATAGCAATCTCTGGCTACATCCCACTTTTCCACCTATCCGAGGCACTGAAAGCTAACCAAAGCCACCCGAAAACTGCCAATTGTTAGATTTTACCCCAAAGAGAGTTTGATTTCCGTCTATCAAAAAGAGAAATCATCCGTAGCTTTGCATCATCAATAAAACGAACAATAATTTAAAAAACATCCATTATGAATAATAGAACATTTACCCAAGACCTACTCGGAGTTCAAAACGACTTATTACGCTTTGCATATAAATTAACCTCCGACCGCGAAGAGGCCAACGACCTGCTTCAAGAGACATCCCTGAAAGCTCTGGACAATGAAGAGAAGTACACACCTGATACCAACTTTAAAGGATGGATATATACCATCATGCGTAATATTTTCATCAACAATTACCGTAAAGTGGTACGTGACCAGACATTTGTAGATACCACAGACAATCTCTATCATCTGAACACGCCGCACGACCTCACACTCGACAGCACAGAAGGCGTCTACGACCTGAAGGAAATGCACCGCATTGTCAATGCCTTGCCACGTGAGTACAAGATACCTTTCTCCATGCATGTCTCCGGTTTCAAGTACCGTGAAATCGCAGAAAAGCTGAACCTCCCACTTGGAACAGTAAAGAGCCGCATCTTCTTTACCCGCCAGAAACTGCAACAGGAACTGAAAGATTTCAGATAAGAGAATACGGCAACCTAAGAATTGTTTATTAATTGGCCGGATAAAAAAGTAAATATGCTTATCTTTGGGCAATCATGGGACACAAACCAAGATACCTAAAGAAAAACCGAGTAATTAATAAACAACATGAAGAAACAGACAATCATTACAGCCTGCACATTTGCAGCAATGACAATGGCTACTCCTGCCGTTTTTGCCGTACAGCCGGCCATGAGTAACCACGTATGCGCCTCCGACGCTATCAAGAAAGACAACCGACCGGTAGAATCAAAACGACTGTTCCGTTCCAAAGCCGTAGAAGAACAAATTCAACGGATACAGCAGCTGCTGAAAAATCAGAAGCTGTCATGGATGTTCACTAACTGCTTTCCCAACACACTGGACACCACCGTCCATTTCCGCAAGGACAAGAAAGACGGGAAGCCCGACACATTTGTCTACACCGGAGATATCCATGCCATGTGGCTCCGCGACTCAGGTGCGCAGGTGTGGCCCTACGTACAGCTGGCCAATGAAGACAAGGAACTGAAGACGATGCTTGCAGGAGTCATCAACCGCCAATTCAAGCTGATTAATGTAGACCCGTTTGCCAACGCCTTCAACGACGGCCCCATCCCCGACGGACACTGGAAAACCGACCTTACCGACATGAACGACGAGGTGCACGAGCGTAAATGGGAAATCGATTCACTGTGTTATCCGCTACGCCTTGCCTACCATTACTGGAAAACGACCGGTGATACAAGCATCTTCGATGCCGAGTGGATAAAAGCAATCCAAAACATCCTGACCACCTTCCGCGACCAACAGCGCCGTGACGGACGCGGTTCCTACCATTTCCAGCGGGTAACTGAACGCGCACTGGACACGATGACCAACGACGGCTGGGGCAATCCGGTGAAACCGGTCGGACTGATTGCATCTTCTTTCCGCCCTTCCGATGACGCCACCACCTTCCAATTCCTGATACCCTCCAACTTCTTCGCCGTATCTTCGCTGCGTAAGGCAGCCGAGATTCTGACTGAAGTCAATAACCGCCCGGAGCTTGCAAAAGAATGTACCGACCTGGCCGGAGAAGTAGAAACCGCCCTACGAAAATACGCTACCTACAACCATCCCAAATACGGCACCATCTATGCCTTCGAGGTAGACGGTTTCGGCAACCACCTTCTGATGGACGACGCCAATGTACCGAGCCTTATCGCACTGCCCTATCTGGGCGATGTGGACATCAACGATCCTATTTACCAGAACACCCGTCGTTTCGTATGGAGCGAGGATAACCCATACTTCTTCAAAGGTACGGCAGGCGAAGGCATTGGAGGTCCGCACATCGGCTACGACATGATTTGGCCGATGAGCATCATGATGAAAGCCTTCACAAGCCAGAACGATGAAGAGATTAAAACTTGCGTGAAGATGTTGATGGATACAGAAGCCGGAACCGGCTTTATGCACGAGTCTTTCCACAAAGACAATCCCGCCAAGTTCACCCGCGCCTGGTTTGCATGGCAAAACACATTGTTTGGCGAACTCATTCTAAAACTGGTGAACGAGGGCAAGCTAGACTTGCTGAACAGCATACAGTAAAAAAACATTTATCCCCCCTGGATTCTGTGGATGAATGTAATAATCAACCACTCCAGGGGGAATATTATCACTCTTCCCTCCCATCATCTTCCGGTAAGTAGTAACGTTCACAAAATAGACGGGAAGTTAACAAAAAAAGTTTCAGAAGTTAATACTAAAACAAGAAAGAGTTAAGAAAGAGCTTTATCCCAAACTTTGGTTTTTCCAAACCAAGCCTGGGGATAGAGAAACCAAGTCTTGGTTTAGATATCCGCAAAGCTGGGAAAGAAGTTTCCCACCCAAGACACCATTCCACCAACAAGCGACTTTCAAACCAAAGACCGT
This sequence comes from Bacteroides sp. AM32-11AC, assembly GCF_003603515.1. NCBI lineage: Bacteria > Pseudomonadati > Bacteroidota > Bacteroidia > Bacteroidales > Bacteroidaceae > Bacteroides > Bacteroides sp. AM32-11AC. The sequence continues at coordinate 203,630 of NZ_QTNH01000008.1, forward strand.
CATCCTCAACCGAATCTTTTCAAAAGAGACTACACGAATCCCCCACCAGCAAAGCGTTTCAAAAGCAGCTTCATTATCAAATGAATAAGCTATCAACAAGGTGTTGAAAACTTCTTCCTAAGATTTTAGTTAAAAGATTGTGGGGAATTGTGGGGAAATGTGTATTTTTACCGTCGCTTATTATAATAAGGTGAGAAATGATACAATTTTTAGGTAATATCGAGGCTAAGGCGGATGCAAAAGGAAGAGTTTTCATCCCGGCCACCTTCCGGAAACAGCTGCAAGCCGCTTCTGAAGAAAGACTCGTGTTGCGTAAGGACGTGTATCAGGATTGCCTGGTGCTCTACCCGGAAAGTGTATGGTTTGCCACTCAAAACCAACTTCGCTGCCGGCTGAATAAATGGAACGCCAAACAACAAATGATTTTCCGCCAGTTCGTAAGTGACGCGGAAGTTATGACCCCTGACGGGAACGGACGCATCCTGCTCCCAAAACGTTACCTGCAAATGGCGGGTATACAAAGTGATGTCCGCTTCATTGGTGTGGACAACACAATAGAAATCTGGGCTAAGGAACGTGCCGACCAACCATTCATGAACCCCGACGAGTTCAGCGAGGCTCTTGAAGAACTGCTGGGAGACGAAAATATTTGTTGTGACGAAAATAAGCTATAAACAACAGATGATGAAAGAAGAAACAACATATCACATCCCCGTATTGCTGATGCCGAGCGTAGATGCAATGAACATCCGTCCGGACGGCACGTATATAGACGTAACGTTTGGTGGAGGAGGACATTCGCGCGAGATACTGTCCCGCCTGGAAGACGGCGGCCGGCTGCTGAGCTTCGACCAGGACGAGGATGCGGAACGTAACATTGTGAACAACCCGCATTTTACATTCGTACGCAGCAACTTCCGCTACCTGCACAACTTCCTACGCTATCACGGCATCGAAAAAGTGGATGCCATACTTGCCGACCTCGGCGTATCTTCCCATCACTTTGATGACAGCGAACGGGGATTCTCCTTCCGCTTCGACGGGGCACTGGATATGCGTATGAACAAGCGTGCCGGCCTAACCGCTGCCGACATCGTGAATACCTACGAAGAAGAAAAGCTGGCCGATATTTTTTATCTGTACGGCGAGCTGAAGAACAGCCGGAAACTGGCATCTGTCATCGTTAAGGCACGGGCTACGCAGAGAATTGCCACCATCGGCGAATTTCTGGAAATCGTCAAGCCACTCTTCGGCCGCGAACGCGAGAAGAAAGAACTGGCAAAAGTATTCCAGGCATTGCGCATTGAGGTAAACCAGGAAATGGAAGCACTGAAAGAAATGCTGTATGCGGCAACAGAAGCGCTAAAGCCGGGAGGCCGCCTGGTGGTGATAACCTATCACTCCCTGGAAGACCGTATGGTGAAGAATATCATGAAAACCGGCAACGTGGAAGGCAAGGCCGAAAAAGATTTTTTCGGGAACGTATTGACCCCGTTCCGGCTAGTCAACAACAAAGTGATTGTACCGGACGAGGAAGAGATAGAGCGCAATCCGCGTTCGCGCAGCGCCAAGCTGAGAATTGCAGAAAGAGTAATGAATGATTAATGACTAGCAATGGAAAAGAAGCAAGAAGAAAAGAATACGGAAAAGGTGAAAAAACGCACCTCACTGAAGAACATCATCGGAGGCGACATTCTGGCCACAGACTTCTTCCGCCGCCAAGCCGGATTGTTGTTCCTTATCATGGTGCTTATCATTATTTACATCAACAACCGTTACGAATGCCAACTGCAACTGATAGAGATAGACAATCTTAAAAAAGAGCTGATAGACATCAAGTACGATGCCTTGACACGCAGTTCGGAATTAATGGAGCGGAGCCGCCAATCGCGCATCGAGGAATACATCGCCACCAAAGAAAGCGATTTGCAGACTTCCACTAATCCACCGTACTTACTAAAATAATGGAGAATTGAGGATTAAAGTAATTTCAATAGTACATCGTAAATCGTTAAATCGTAAATAACATTGGCTGTAAATAAAAAAAACATAATGACCCGTTACTTCTTCGTCGTCCTACTCATGGGGCTGGTGGGGATAGCTATTGTTGTAAAAGGTGCCATGATTATGTTTGCCGAGCGACAGTACTGGCACGATGTAGCCGACCGCTTCGTAAAAGAGAATGTAACGGTGAAGCCCAACCGGGGAAATATCCTGTCCTCGGATGGCAAACTGATGGCAAGTTCGCTGCCGGAATATAAAATATATATGGACTTCATGTCCGGCGAAAGGGACGAGAAGCGCCGCAAAAAGGATCAGCAGCGCAAGGATTCTATCTGGAAAGCCAATTTCGATTCCATCTGTATCGGGCTTCATCAGATTTTTCCGGACATCAGCGCCGCCACCTTCAAAAGCCATCTGCGCAAGGGGCGGGAGATGAAGAGCCGGAACTACAACATTCTTCCCAACCGCAACCGGCGCATCTCTTACATTCAGTATAAGGAAGCCAAGCGGTTACCCGTATTCAAGATGAACAAGTACAGAGGGGGGTTCCACGAACAGATATACAACCAGCGTAAAAAGCCGTTCGGTTCTTTGGCAGCCCAAACCCTGGGCCGTCTCTATGCCGATACAGCCATGGGAGCCCGTAACGGCATTGAACTGGCCTTCGACACCCTGCTGAAAGGACGGAACGGTATTACCCACCGTCAGAAGGTGATGAACAAATACCTGAATATCGTAGACCTTCCCCCGGTAGACGGTTGTGACATCATATCCACCCTCGACGTAGGCATGCAGGACATCTGTGAGAAGGCCCTGGTGGACAAGTTGAAGGAAATCAATGCCAATGTCGGGGTAGCCGTACTGATGGAAGTGGCTACCGGAGAAGTAAAGGCCATTGTCAACATGATGAAAGCCGGAGACGGCAATTACTACGAAATGAACAGTAATGCCATCAGCGATATGTTGGAACCGGGCTCCACCTTCAAGACAGCCTCCATTATGGTGGCACTGGAAGACGGCAAGATAACCCCGGATACCGAGGTAGACACGGGCAACGGTATTATGAATATGTACGGCAGCAAGATGAGGGACCACAACTGGCACCGGGGAGGTTACGGAAAGATAGATGTAACACGTATTCTGGAAGTTTCTTCCAATGTGGGTGTCTCCTACCTCATCGACAAGCACTACAAGGATAATCCGCAGAAGTTCGTGGACGGTTTGAAGCGCATGAGCATCGACCAGCCGCTTCATCTGCAAATTCCTGGTGAAGGGAAACCCAACATCAAAGGGCCTAAAGAGCGTTATTTTGCCAAAACGACTTTGCCGTGGATGAGTATCGGCTACGAGACCCAGGTACCTCCTATGAACATACTGACCTTCTACAATGCCATAGCCAACAATGGGGTCATGGTACGCCCCAAATTTGTGAAAGCAGCGGTAAAGGACGGTGAGGTAGTGAAAGAATATCCTACGGAAGTAATCAATCCCAAGATATGTTCCGACCATACCCTGACACAAATCCGCGAAATCCTTCGGAAAGTGGTATCGCAAGGATTGGCAAAACCCGCCGGCAGCAAGCAGTTCTCCGTATCGGGCAAGACGGGTACGGCACAGATTTCTCAAGGAGCCGCCGGATATAAGTCGGGACGGGTGAATTACCTTGTAAGTTTCTGCGGATATTTCCCCTCGGAAGCACCTAAATACAGTTGCATCGTTTCCATCCAGAAGCCCGGGTTACCAGCTTCAGGCGGTCTGATGGCAGGTAGTGTCTTTGGGAAAATAGCAGAAAGAGTTTATGCCAAAGACCTGCGTTTTGACATACGCAGTGCCATAGACAGTACCACCAATGTGATTCCTCCAGTGAAAGCCGGCGAGATGAATGAAGCACTCCTTGTATTGAACGATTTGAAAGTGCCCGTTCAGAAACAGTTCGCCGGACAAAAGAAAAAGGAACAGTGGGGGCATACACAAGCAGCTCCGTCGGCAGTCATCCTGCAAGACCAGGAACCGGCCTCGGGCACTGTGCCCAGTGTGGTCGGTATGGGAGCGAAAGATGCTGTCTACCTTTTAGAGAGTAAAGGACTGAAAGTAAGGCTAAACGGAGTGGGACGGGTAAGGAACCAGTCCATAGCAAGCGGCAGCCGGATAGTGAAAGGACAAACCATAACCCTGACACTACGTTAATATGAGAATAAACAAGATTTGGATATACATTATATATAATAAGGTATGAGATTAAGTGATTTGTTGCAAACAATACAGCCGGTCCGGATTGCCGGAAGTACAAGCATGGAGATAACGGGGGTGAATATAGATTCCCGCCTGATAGGAACCGGACATCTGTTCATGGCCATGCGTGGTACACAGACCGACGGGCATGCCTATATTCCGGCTGCCATCGATAAAGGGGCTGTTGCAGTATTGTGTGAAGAATTGCCGGAAGAGCTTAAGGCCGGCATCACCTACATTCAGGTGAAAGACAGTGAAGATGCCGTAGGGAAAGTGGCTACCACTTTCTATGGTGACCCTACATCCAAGATGGAACTCATCGGCGTGACCGGAACCAACGGAAAAACAACCGTTGCCACCTTATTATATAATACTTTCCGCTATTTCGGCTACAAGGTCGGACTGGTTTCCACTGTATGCAATTACATCGACGACCAGCCCGTACCGACCGAACACACCACCCCAGACCCGATAACCCTGAACCGCCTGCTTGGCGAAATGGCCGATTCCGGCTGCAAGTATGCCTTCATGGAAGTCAGTTCCCATTCCATTGCCCAAAAGCGCATCAGCGGTCTGAAGTTTGCCGGCGGTATTTTCACTAATCTGACCCGCGACCATCTGGATTATCATAAAACGGTGGAGAACTACCTCAAAGCCAAGAAAAAGTTCTTCGACGAACTGCCAAAAGGAGCTTTCAGCCTGACCAACCTGGATGACAAGAACGGACTTGTGATGACGCAGAATACCCGTTCGAAGGTATACACCTACTCTTTGCGTAGTCTTAGCGACTTCAAAGGCAAAGTCTTGGAGTCTCATTTCGAGGGAATGTTGCTCGACTTCAACAATCACGAACTGGCAGTACGTTTCATCGGAAAGTTCAATGCCTACAACCTGCTGGCGGTATTCGGTACTGCCGTATTGCTTGGCAAGAAAGAAGAGGATGTACTGGTTGCCCTCAGCACGCTGCATCCGGTAACCGGCCGCTTCGATGCCATCCGTTCACCGAAAGGCTACACCGCCATTGTGGACTATGCGCATACTCCAGACGCCCTGGTCAATGTATTGAACGCCATTCACGGAGTGCTGGAAGGAAAAGGGAAAGTGATTACCGTTGTGGGCGCCGGCGGCAACCGCGACAAAGGCAAGCGTCCCATCATGGCCAAAGAATCCGCCCGCTTGAGCGACCGGGTCATCATCACCTCCGATAACCCGCGCTTTGAAGAGCCGCAGGACATCATCAACGACATGCTGGCGGGACTGGATAAAGACGACATGCAGAAAACTATCAGCATCACCGACCGCCGCGAAGCCATCAAGACAGCCTGCATGCTGGCACAGCCGGGAGACGTGATTCTCGTTGCAGGCAAGGGGCATGAGAATTATCAGGAGATTAAAGGCGTGAAACACCATTTTGACGACAAAGAGATATTAAATGAGATAATGTGCTGATATGCCAATGTGCTAATTGCCATGCGTCATGTAGGATATTCATTCCTTTACCAGCAGATATACCAGACTATCAATTAGCATATTGGCACATTAAACAATTAAATAATTAACATCATGTTATACTATTTATTTCAATGGTTAGACAAATATGACTTCCCCGGTGCGGGCATGTTTGGCTATACATCCTTCCGTTCGTTGATGGCAATCATTCTGGCATTGCTCATTTCGAGTATCTGGGGAGATAAGTTCATCAATCTACTGAAACGCAAGCAGATTACTGAAACGCAACGTGATGCCAGCATCGACCCGTTCGGCGTAAACAAGGTGGGAGTACCCAGCATGGGCGGTGTCATCATTATTTTTGCCATACTCATTCCTTGCCTACTACTGGGCAAATTGAGCAATATTTATATGATATTGATGCTGATTACCACAATCTGGCTGGGGTCGCTGGGCTTTGCCGACGACTACATCAAGATATTCAAGAAGGACAAGGAAGGCCTGCACGGTAAGTTCAAAATCATCGGTCAGGTAGGCTTGGGACTTATCGTCGGACTGACTCTCTACCTCAGTCCGCAGGTGGTTATCCGCGAGAACATAGAAATAGAGAAACCGGACGGACAGATAGAAGTGGTGCATGCCGCCAAGGAAATCAAGGCAACACAGACCACCATCCCATTCTTCAAGAGCAACAACTTCGACTATGCCGACCTAGTGGGCTTCATGGGTGAACATGCCCAGACAGCAGGTTGGATACTGTTTGTGATTATCACGATTTTCGTAGTTACCGCCGTCAGCAACGGAGCCAACCTGAATGACGGAATGGACGGAATGGCGGCAGGGAACTCTGCCATTATCGGACTGACCTTGGGAATACTCGCCTACGTATCGAGCCACATTGAATATGCCGGCTACCTGAATATCATGTACATTCCCGGCTCGGAAGAACTGGTAATCTTTATCTGTGCCTTCATCGGTGCACTTATCGGCTTCTTGTGGTACAATGCCTATCCGGCCCAGGTATTCATGGGCGATACGGGCAGTCTGACCATTGGAGGAATCATCGCAGTATACGCCATCATTATTCACAAGGAACTGCTGATACCCATCCTTTGCGGTATCTTCCTGGTGGAGAACCTTTCGGTCATCCTGCAACGCCTCTATTACAAGGCAGGCAAGCGGAAAGGCGTGAAACAACGTCTCTTCAAAAGAACACCGATACACGACCACTTCCGCACTTCCATGAGCCTGATAGAGCCGGGATGCAGCGTAGTATTCACCAAACCGGACAAGCTGTTCCACGAATCCAAAATCACCATCCGCTTCTGGATTGTGACGATTGTATTGGCAGCGATAACGATTATAACATTAAAGATTAGATAATAATTATTCAATATGCTAATGTGCCAATGTGCTAATTGCCATGCGGCACGACAGCGCAGCTCATTAGCACATTGGCACATTAATCATATTAGTACATTATGAGAATTGTAGTATTAGGAGCTGGCGAAAGCGGCGCAGGCGCTGCCGTACTGGCCAAAGTGAAAGGATTCGACACGTTCGTCTCCGACATGTCCGCCATCAAAGACAAATACAAGGAACTGCTGGATAAATACGGCATTGCCTGGGAAGAGGGACACCACACAGAAGAGCTGATTCTGAATGCTGACGAAGTAGTGAAAAGCCCCGGTATTCCCAACGACGCTCCGCTCATTATGAAATTAAAGGAAAAAGGTACGCCCATCATCTCTGAGATAGAGTTTGCGGGACGGTACACTGACGCAAAGATGGTCTGTATCACCGGCTCGAACGGAAAGACTACAACCACCTCGCTCATTTATCACATCTTCAAGAGTGCAGGCCTGAACGTCGGCCTCGCCGGCAACATCGGCAACAGCCTGGCCTTGCAGGTAGCCACGGAGCAGCATGATTACTACGTCATTGAGCTGAGTTCCTTCCAGCTGGACAATATGTATAACTTCCGTGCCAACATTGCCGTACTGATGAACATCACACCAGACCACTTGGACCGTTACGACCACTGTATGCAGAAATATGTGGACGCCAAATTCCGCATCACCCAAAACCAGACACCGGAAGACGCTTTTATCTTCTGGAACGACGACCCCATCATCAAGCGCGAGCTGGACAAGCATGGCCTGCGCGCCCATCTCTACCCGTTCGCTGCCGTCAAGGAAGACGGGGCCATCGCATACGTGGAAGACGGTGAAGTGGAAATCAACGAACCGATAGCCTTCAATATGGAGCAAGAGGAGCTGGCGCTGCACGGCACACACAACCTATACAATTCGTTAGCCGCCGGCATCTCGGCCAATTTAGCCGGCATCCGGAAAGAATATATCCGCAAAGCCTTGTCCGACTTCAAGGGAGTGGAACACCGGTTGGAGAAAGTAGCCACCGTACGCGGCGTGAGCTTCATCAACGATTCCAAGGCTACGAACGTAAATTCCTGCTGGTATGCCCTACAAAGCATGACCGGCAAAACCGTACTTATCCTCGGCGGTAAAGACAAAGGAAACGATTACACGGAAATCGAAGACCTCGTACGCGAAAAGTGCTCTGCCCTGGTCTATTTGGGATTGCACAACGAAAAGCTGCACGCCTTCTTCGACCGTCTGGGACTGCCCGTAGCCGACGTGCAGACCGGCATGCAGGATGCCGTAGAAGCAGCCTTCAAGCTGGCAAAGAAAGGTGAAACCGTGTTGCTCAGTCCTTGCTGTGCCTCCTTCGACCTCTTCAAGAGCTATGAGGACCGCGGCGATCAGTTCAAAGCATGTGTCAGAGCACTATAAGATACAGATGCCGTAACAGTCCTATTACGAATTCCGTAACAAGAACGGCAACTTGTAATTCTTTAATTATTAATTTTTAATTTGCGAAGCATTGGATTTATTAAAGAGCATATTCAAAGGCGATAAAGTGATTTGGATTATTTTCCTTTTCCTTTGCCTCATCTCCATCACAGAGGTATTCAGTGCTGCCAGTACGCTGACCTACAAGAGTGGCGACCATTGGGGACCGATTACGCAACACAGCATCCTCCTGATGGTAGGCGCCGTCATTGTAGTACTGGTACACAACATCCCCTATAAATGGTTTCAGGTGTTCCCGGTATTCCTGCTTCCGATATCCATCGGACTGCTGGCTTTTGTGATGCTGATGGGATTCATTACCGGCGACCGCGTAAACGGCGCAGCCCGCTGGATGACCTTCATGGGCATTCAGTTCCAGCCGTCAGAAATAGCGAAGATGGCCGTTGTCATCGTTACCGCCTTTATCCTCTCGAAAGGGCAGGATGAAGACGGTGCAAGTCCGAAAGCCTTTAAGCGCATCATGATTATTACCTGCATTGTCTGTGGCCTTATCCTGCCAGAAAACTACTCGACGGGAATGCTGCTCTTCGGAACGGTCTACCTGATGATGTTCATCGGACGGGTATCTGCCAGGAAACTGCTGATACTGGGAGGGGGAATTGTGGCATTCGTAACAGTCTTTGTCGCCTTCCTGCTGGCCACGCCAGACAAGACATTGGAAAATATACCGATGGGGCACCGCTTCACCACTGTAAAATCCCGTATTGCAGACTTTACCAACAAGGAGGAAGTTCCTGCCGCCAAATTCGACATCGACGGCGACGGGCAAGTGGCACATGCCCGTATTGCCGTAGCTACGAGCAACGTTGTAGGCAAGGGTCCGGGAAACTCCGTACAGCGTGACTTTCTGAGCCAGGCATTCTCCGATTTCATCTATGCCATCATCATCGAGGAACTGGGACTGGTAGGCGGAATAGTCGTTGTGTTCCTTTATGTCTGCCTATTGGTGCGAGTGGGCCGTATCGCCAAAAAATGCGACCGCACTTTCCCCGCTTTCCTCATTACCGGAATAGCCTTGCTGCTCGTCACGCAGGCGCTGTTCAACATGATGGTTGCCGTAGGTCTGGCACCCGTCACGGGACAACCGCTTCCACTCATCAGCAAGGGTGGTACATCCACTTTCATCAACTGTGCCTACATCGGCATGATACTGAGTGTCAGCCGCTATACAGCCAAGCTGGAGGAACAGCGGATGCATGATGCGCAAGTGCCGATGCTGGTGGATGCCGGAAATGCAGAGAGCCCGGAACAACCGGTCGACAGCGAGGCACAAACAGCCGCCGAGCCGACGGCAAAGGTGCTGAACAGTGATGCGGAGTTTGAATAACAGCCTCTCCCCCAACCCCTCCTCCGTAGGGAGGGAAGGAAAGAATGATTGAGTAATGGAGAGGATACCAATAAGAAAAATAAAGAAGAACAAGAATATGAACAAAGATGTGAACAATTATACAAGCAGAAGTAACTCTACCCCCCTCCCTACGGGGCAGGGGGTGAGGCTTATCATCAGCGGCGGCGGTACCGGAGGACATATCTTTCCGGCCGTCTCCATCGCTAACGCCATAAAAGAGTTGTGTCCCGACGCAGAGATTCTCTTCGTAGGTGCCGAAGGAAGAATGGAGATGCAGCGTGTTCCCGATGCAGGCTACCGGATTATAGGCTTACCCGTTGCCGGATTCGACCGTAAACATCTGTGGAAGAACTTCTCCGTACTGCTGAAACTGATACGGAGCCAGTGGAAAGCACGGAGCATCATCAAGGAGTTCCGCCCACAAGTGGCCGTCGGTGTAGGTGGCTATGCCAGTGGTCCTACGCTGAAAATGGCGGGCATGATGGGTATTCCCACACTGATACAGGAACAGAATTCCTACGCCGGTGTCACCAACAAGCTGCTGGCACAGAAGGCATGCAAGATTTGCGTGGCCTACGAAGGCATGGAAAAGTTCTTCCCGGCAGAAAAGATAATCATGACAGGTAATCCGGTGCGCCAGAACCTGCTCGGACATTCCATCCTGCACGCAGACGCCGTAAAGTACTTCGGATTGAACCCGGAAAAGAAGACTATCCTCATTCTGGGCGGTAGTCTTGGAGCGCGTACCATCAACCAGACACTGACCGCCGGCCTGGATATCATTCGTACCCACCCCGACGTACAGTTTATCTGGCAGACTGGCAAGATATACATTGACCAAGTCAGAGAAGCCATTACAGCCACTACGGGAGAAGCCGTACGTAACCCGCATATCAGTGCCATTCCGAATCTGTATGTGACGGACTTCATTAAGGATATGGCAAACGCCTATGCCGCTGCCGATCTGGTGATTTCACGTGCCGGAGCCGGTTCCATCTCCGAGTTCTGCCTGCTGCACAAGCCGGTCATCCTGGTTCCCTCACCCAATGTGGCCGAAGACCATCAGACCAAGAATGCGCTGGCGCTGGTGGATAAGGATGCAGCTATCTATGTGAAGGATGTGGAAGCGAAAGAGAAGCTGCTGCCGGTGGCGTTGGAGACAATCGCTAACCCCGAGAAGCTGCAAGACTTGAGCAAGAATATCGCCAAGCTAGCGTTGCCGGACTCGGCGACAATTATTGCGAAGGAGGTATTGAAGAGCCTCTCCCCTTGTCCCTCCCCCGTAGGGAGGGGGGAATAGATAGTACTGCTATCGTTCTTTTTATAATATCATACTTTTGGAAGAAGAGTTTGAAGAAAAAATTTGAATATGAATAAAAATATAAGCAATAGTAACTCATCTCCCCTCCCTACGGGGGAGGGGCAGGGGGTGAGGCTTGAAGCCATTCGCTCCGTTTATTTCGTCGGTGCCGGCGGCATCGGCATGAGCGCTCTGATACGCTATTTCCTCTCTAAAGGAAAGACAGTAGCGGGCTACGACCGTACGTCGAGCGAACTGACAGAACGTCTGATTACGGAAGGAGCACAGATACACTACGAAGAGGATATCAACCTTATTCCGGAGGAGTGCAAAGACAAGGCAAGCACGCTCGTGGTCTATACCCCCGCCGTGCCGCAAGAGCATGCAGAACTGACCTATTTCCGTGAAAACGGTTTCGACATACATAAGCGCTCCCAAGTATTAGGCATTATAACCCGCAGCAGCAAAGGCCTGTGCGTGGCAGGTACGCATGGCAAGACTACCACCAGCACCATGGCTGCCCACCTGCTGCACCAGTCACACGTGGGCTGCATCGCCTTCCTCGGAGGTATTTCGAAGAACTACGGTACGAATCTGCTGCTTTCCGCCACCAGCCCTTATACCGTTATCGAAGCGGATGAGTTCGACCGCTCCTTCCACTGGCTATCGCCCTGGATGAGTGTCATTACTGCCACCGACCCCGACCACCTGGATATATACGGCACCAAAGAAGCCTATCTCGAAAGCTTCCGCCACTACACCACGCTTATCCAGCCGGGCGGCGCCCTGATTCTGCACAAAGGACTGGAAATGCAAGCCGACGTACAACCGGGCGTCACCACCTATACCTACTCGCGCAACGAAGGCGACTTCCATGCCGAGAATATCCGCATCGGAAACGGTGAAATCTTCATCGACTTCGTGGCGCCTGACACCCGCATCAACGATATTCAGTTGGGGGTTCCCGTCAGTATCAACATCGAGAATGGTGTTGCCGCCATGGCACTCGCCCATCTCAGCGGTGCCACCGACGAAGAAATCAAGCAAGGCATGGCAAGCTTCCGCGGAGTGGACCGCCGCTTCGACTTCAAGCTGAAGAACGACCGGATTGTATTCCTCAGCGATTACGCCCACCACCCTGCCGAAATAGCCCAAAGCGTGAAGTCCGTCCGCGAGTTGTACCAAGACAAGAAGATAACCGTCATCTTCCAGCCCCACTTGTACACCCGTACTCGCGACTTCTATCGTGACTTTGCAGACAGCCTTTCCCTATCCGACGAGGTGATTCTGACAGAGATATACCCTGCCCGCGAGCAACCGATTCCCGGCGTGACGAGTCAGCTGATTTATGACAACCTCCGCCCCGGCATCGAGAAATGCATCTGTAGGAAAGAAGACGTCCTCAGCCTCCTCGCCCAAAAGCACACCGAAGTATTGGTAGTGCTGGGAGCCGGAGACCTGGACAACTATGCGCCCCAAATCACCCAACTATTATCAGAAAAATATCATGGTTAAAAGGATTCTACTTTCTATCGTTCTGTTGCTTGTCATTGCTTACCTGGTAGTGGCTGTCACAGCTTTCAACCGCAAGCCCACCTCGCAGGTGTGCCAAGACGTGGAACTGGTGATAAAAGACACGGTATATGCCGGCTTCATCACGAAGAAGGAAGTAGCTACCCTGCTGGAAAAGAAAGGCATCAGCCCCATTGGGAAAGACCTGGAACGCGTGCGTACCAAGACCTTGGAGCGCGAACTTGCCAAGCATCCCCTCATCGACCAGGTGGAGTGCTACAAAACCCCGAGCGGCAAGCTCTGCATCGAAGTGACCCAGCGCACCCCCATCCTGCGCGTGATGAGCGCCAACGGCGAAAACTACTATCTGGACAACAAAGGTACCGTGATGCCCCCCGATGCAAAGTGCGTTGCACACCTCGCCGTTGTAACCGGAAATGTAGAAAAGTCGTTTGCCATGAGGGATTTATATAAGTTTGGTGTATTTTTGCAAAAGAATTCTTTTTGGAATGCACAGATAGAGCAAATTCACGTATTGCCCGGCAAGAACATCGAGTTAGTGCCCCGTGTCGGCGACCATCTTATCTATTTAGGCAAGATTGCCGGATTCGAGAAGAAGCTGAAACGTGTAAAGGCATTCTACGAAAGAGGATTGAACCAGGTGGGTTGGAACAAATACTCCCGTATCAGCGTTGAATTTGATAATCAAATCATCTGCACAAAGAGAGAGTAGAGAAAGGGATTTACTAATAGTCCTTCTTTATCAAAGCGCAGCAAATAGTAAATTGTAAATAGTAAAATAGTAAATAAATAGATATGGCAACAACAGATTTCATCGCCGCTATCGAGTTGAGTTCTTCCAAGATTTCCGGTATCGCAGGAAAGAAGAGCAGTGACGGAAGTATCCAGGTGTTGGCTTATGCACGCGAAGATGCATCCCCGTTTATACACAAAGGGGCCATCTACAACATTGACAAGGCCGCACAAGCGCTGACTTCCATCATCAACAAGCTGGAAGGCCAGCTGAACAACTCCATCGCCAAAGTATATGTAGGCATCGGCGGACAATCATTGCGCACGGTGAGGAATGCGGTAAGCCGTACGCTGGAGGAAGAGAGCATCATTTCGCAAGAACTGGTAGACGAGATTTGCGACGAGAACCGTGATGTACCCTTGGTAGACATGAGTGTGCTGGATGTAGCCCCGCAAGAATACAAGATAGACAACACGCTGCATGTGGAGCCCGTAGGAGTTGCCGGAAGATACATCACCGGGCAGTTCCTCAACATCGTAGCGCGTGCCTCGCTGAAGAAGAACCTCGAACACAGCTTCGAGCAAGCCAAAGTGGAAATTGCCGACGACCTGCTCGTGGCTCCCACTGCGTTGGCCAAAGCCGTGCTGACCGAAAACGAGATGCGTTCGGGCTGTGCACTGGTGGACTTCGGTGCCGACACCACCACCGTGCTGGTCTATAAGAACAATATCCTGCGCTACCTCAGCGTACTGCCGCTGGGTGGAAACAACATTACCCACGACATCACTTCCCTGCAAATGGAAGAGGAAGATGCCGAGAAGCTGAAACTGCAATACGGTGATGCCCTCTACGAGGAGGAAGAAGACGCCGAGACCCCTGCCGTATGCACGTCGGAAGACGGCCGTACCTTCGAACTGGCCCTGCTGAACAATATTATCGGAGCACGTGCAGAAGAAATTCTTGCCAACGTATGGAACCAGTTGCAACTTTCCGGCTACGAGGACAAACTTTTCTCCGGTGTTGTATTCACCGGTGGAGGAGCCAATCTGAAGAATCTTGAGAAAGCCTTCCATAGAGTAAGCAAGATTGAAAAGGTAAAGACCGCCAAGTTCGTACAGACCACCGTCCACACACGCAGCGACGAGCCCAAGAAGGACGGCATGCACAACACACTGCTGGGCCTGCTGGCTGCCGGCAACGAGAATTGCTGCCTGCAAGAGGTGAAGCCGGTGCAGCAGCCTGCCTCCAATGTTCCTCCCAAACCGGTCGACATATTCGTTGACGACGAAGCGCTGAAAGAGCAGGAAGCCGCCGCACGCGCCGCCAAGGCACAGCGCGAGAAGGAAGAGAAAGAACGCAAGGAGCGTGAGCGCAAAGAAAGGGAACTGCGCGAAAAGGAAGAAAAGAAGAAGAAAAAGAAAGAAGGCCCCAGCTGGTTCGAAAAGACTTTCAACAAGCTTTCCAACGAAATCTTCTCGGACGACGATATGAAGTAATAATGTGATAATGTGCCAGAAAATTAAGTTATTATGGAAGATATAGTACAATTCGATTTCCCGACCGATTCACCGAAAATCATTAAAGTAATCGGTGTAGGCGGAGGTGGCGGCAATGCCGTGAACCATATGTACCGGGAAGGTATACACGACGTGACGTTCGTACTGTGCAACACAGACAACCAAGCGTTGAAGGACTCTCCCGTGCCCGTGAAGTTACAGCTTGGAAAAGAAGGCCTGGGAGCCGGAAACCGCCCTGCCCGTGCCCGCAAGGCAGCAGAAGAGAGCATCGAAGACATCAAGAATATGCTGAACGACGGCACCAAGATGGTATTCATCACTGCCGGAATGGGCGGTGGTACCGGTACGGGTGCCGCACCCATCATTGCACAAACCGCCAAGGAAATGGACATCCTGACCATCGGCATCGTCACCATCCCTTTCCGCTGGGAGGGCGACAAGAAGATAGACCAGGCACTGGATGGCGTAGAGGAAATCAGCAAGCACGTAGATGCCCTGCTGGTCATCAACAATGAAAAGCTGAGCGAGATATACAGCGAGTTGTCCGTGGACGACGCGTTCGACAAAGCCGACGACACCCTTTCGGTAGCCGCCAAGAGTATTGCCGAAATCATCACCCTGCATGGAAAGGTGAACCTCGACTTCAACGACGTGAAAACAGTGCTGAAGGACGGCGGCGTAGCCATCATGAGTACCGGCTACGGCGAAGGTGACAACCGTGTCAGCGAAGCCATCAAGAACGCGCAGCACTCGCCGTTGCTGAACAACAACGACATCTTCAACTCCAAGAAAGTACTCCTCAACATCTCTTACAGTGCACAATACAAGCTGATGATGAGCGAGATGGACGAGGTGAAGGAGTTCATGAACCGTTTCAGCCGCGACTTCGAAACCAAATTCGGTATGGCCATTGACGACAAGCTGGAACAGAAAGTGAAAATCACCCTGCTTGCCACCGGTTTCGGTATCCAGGACATCCACATGAAGGAGATGGACGACCGCATCACCCAGCGCACCGCCGAAGAACAGCAACGCCTTGCCGAGCTGGAGGAGGAAGAGGAACAGAGACGCAACCGCCGCGAAGTGTACTATGGCAAGGATGCCAATGCCCGTTCCCAGCGCAGCCGCCGTCGCCATATCTATCTCTTCAATCCCGAAGACATGGACAACGCCGACATCATCAGCATGGTAGAGAATTCTCCGACCTATCTGCGTGACAAAAGCACGCTGAACAGCATCAAGATGAAGGCAGAGCAGGAAGGGCAGCTCGCCACCGAAGCCGCGCAAGAGGCAGAAGGCGGTGCAGGGGGAGTCATCACCTTCTGATTTTTCCGTTCCCGATATGTAAAACCATCCTCCTCCCCTTCGGGGGAACAGGAGTAAACCTATAACAATATGGATTTATTTGAAAAAGTCAGCGAAGACATTAAAACAGCCATGAAAGCCAAAGACAAAGTGGCTCTCGAAACATTGAGAAACGTAAAGAAAGTATTCCTTGAAGCCAAAACCGCTCCCGGAGCCAACGATACCCTGAGCGATGCAGATGCTTTGAAGATTATCCAAAAACTGACCAAGCAAGGCAAAGACGCCGCTGAAATCTATGTACAGCAAGGTCGCCAGGACTTGGCAGACGATGAGCTGGCACAAGTAAAGGTGCTTGAAACCTATCTGCCCAAGCAGATGAGCGCCGAAGAACTGGAGGCAGCCTTGAAGGAAATCATAGCCGAAGTCGGCGCCACCAGCGGCAAGGACATGGGCAAGGTGATGGGTGTAGCCAGCAAGAAACTTGCCGGACTTGCCGAAGGCCGCGCCATCTCAGCCAAAGTAAAAGAGTTGCTGGGATAAAGAAATACACTTCCCCTATCATATAAGCCGTGCTTCAACAGAGGGACTCAGCGTCCAAAGTCTGTTGAACACGGCTTTTTACATACCAATCCATATCCTCCCCCACAAGAGATTATACACTATCTATCAACGCATTATATTTACCGACCGTTTACCATAAGATGTAAAAGCCGTTACCTAATGATGTAACGACGGTTACCCTATATTGAAACGGTCGTTACCCTATATTGTAACGACCGTTACAGCTTATCGTAACGACCCTTACAGCAGTAAGTAAAACTCCCTACTCCTATAATAAAGGCAGCGCACACTTATTGGGCCGTTACACCGACGATAATCAATCAAAAAGCTCCTTCAATACCTCAAGTGATTTCAATACCGGGAAATCCGGCAGATGCAGACGATAATATTCATTCATAATGTTCAGGCAGCGGGTACGCTCCAACCGGTTCATGGTGAAAAGATGCATCGTTTCATAATTCATGCGCATCAGCTGTGTCAGGCGGGCCGCCTCCTCGGGAGCGATGTAATTGGAATGGAGCTGCGGACGCAAGGGAGTGAAACAAGCATTCTGCAAATCGAAGTAATCTCCGGCATGATAATCCTCCAGGTTGGGATACAAACCGAGAAAACGGGAAAGGCGCATCAGGAAGACCAGATGGAAATTGGCAAACCCCTCCCTGCATTCATCCAGCCAGATGACGGAATGATACAGATAAGCAAACAGCGGACGGTTCTCTGCCTCCTCCCGGACGGCGCGATAAAGGAATTCCGAAAGAAACAAAGCGATGGCAGATTTGTAGGGATCGTAGGGAAGCGTGGCGAAAGGATAAAGAGACTTCGCCTCCTTCACCTTATATATAGTGGCATTAGGACGGAAATCGGCTTCAAGTTCCACCAATGCCAGCGGCTGGAAGAGTACCGGCTTCACCGCCGCCTTGCGCGAACGGGGTATGGACACCATGAAGGAAGCCCTGCCAGCCACCTCCGTATAGATGTCTGCAATGAGAGATGTATCCTTATATTTCAAGGTATGCAGCACAATTCCCAGTGTTTTCTGTAACATTCCCGATTTCTTTATCTGGTTTCAATCTGATAACAAAGCTACAAAAAAAGCCCGAAAGAAGAGAAACAAAAGGAGAAGAATAAAAAAATAAGGTAAGGAGTGTAAAAAAATAAAAGCACATACCACACTGATTTTCAGCAGATAAAATTCCACCCTAAGACAAAAAGCAACAAAAAGCTATATTTTTTTCTTGCGAATGTTTTGGTAATTCAAAAATAGTTTCTACCTTTGCATCCGCAAACGAGAAATAAAGGCTCTTTGCAAGAGCGGAAACGCTCACCAAAGGATGGCCCGTTCGTCTATCGGTTAGGACGCAAGATTTTCATTCTTGAAAGGGGGGTTCGATTCCCCCACGGGCTACAAAATAAAAAAATAAACGAATTAAAAAAGATTAGTCGAGATGGCAAATCATAAATCATCACTGAAGAGAATCAGACAAGAAGAAACAAGAAGACTTCACAACAGATATTATGGCAAGACCATGAGAAACGCTGTTCGTAAGCTTCGTGCTACTACAGACAAAGCTGCAGCAACAGCGATGTATCCGGGTATCACAAAACTGTTGGATAAATTGGCTAAGACTAATGTAATCCACAAGAACAAGGCTAACAACCTGAAGTCAAAATTGGCTATCTATATCAACAAGCTGGTTTAAGTTGACTGTTACACAAAAGATATTACAAGGCTGGACTTTTTAGTCCGGCCTTTCTCATTTATACCTCTCTATTTACCTGCTTCCACACAAGTTTCTTTTCTGTGCTAAAAAGCTGTAAACTACCCGAATTTATCCGTTTGTTTAGCACCATATCCCGAGGATTTTCACTATATTTGCTCTGTTATTACAATAAGGAAAAAAGATTATGACTGAAGAACAGATTCACTCCAATAACGGGAGCTATTCTGCCGAAAACATCCAGGTACTGGAAGGTTTGGAAGCAGTGAGAAAGCGTCCCGCGATGTATATTGGCGACATTAGCAGCAAAGGGCTTCACCACCTGGTGTACGAGGTTGTGGACAACTCCATCGACGAGGCACTTGCCGGCTATTGCGACCACATCGAAGTCACCATTAACGAGGACAACTCCATCACCGTACAAGACAACGGACGTGGTATCCCGGTAGACTATCACGAAAAGGAAAAGAAATCCGCACTGGAAGTTGTAATGACCGTACTGCATGCCGGAGGTAAGTTCGACAAAGGTTCCTACAAGGTATCGGGAGGTCTGCATGGTGTAGGTGTATCTTGCGTAAACGCCTTGTCTACACACATGACTACCCAGGTTTTCCGTAACGGAAAAATCTATCAGCAGGAATATTCCTGCGGACATCCGCTCTACTCCGTCAAGGAAGTGGGCACAACAGACATTACCGGTACACGCCAGCAGTTCTGGCCGGACGATACCATCTTTACGGAAACAGTCTACAACTATGATATTCTTGCCACCCGCATGCGCGAGTTGGCTTACCTGAACGCAGGCATCAAGATTTCACTGACCGACCTTCGCGTAAAGGACGAAGAGGGAAATGCCAAGAAGGAAATCTTCTACTCGGAAGAAGGCCTGAAGGAATTTGTGCGCTACGTGGACTCCTCACGCGAACACTTCATGAACGATGTAATCTACATCAACACCGAGAAGCAAGGCACACCGGTGGAAGTAGCCATCATGTACAACACTTCTTATAACGAAAATGTACACTCTTACGTAAACAACATCAATACCATTGAAGGGGGTACCCACTTGGCAGGTTTCCGCCGTGCACTGACCCGTACATTGAAAAAATACGCCGAAGACAACAAGATGCTGGAGAAAGCCAAGGTAGAGATTGCAGGCGACGACTTCCGCGAAGGATTAACTGCCGTTATCTCCATCAAGGTGGCAGAGCCTCAGTTCGAAGGACAGACCAAGACAAAGCTGGGTAACAACGAAGTGATGGGTGCCGTAGACCAGGCTGTGGGCGAAGCCCTCACCTACTACTTGGAGGAACACCCGAAGGAAGCCAAGCTGATTGTAGACAAGGTGATTCTTGCCGCCCAGGCACGTATCGCCGCACGTAAGGCACGCGAATCCGTACAACGCAAATCGCCGATGTCCGGCGGTGGCATGCCCGGTAAGTTGGCCGACTGCTCCAGCAAGGACCCAGAAGAATGCGAATTGTTCCTCGTCGAGGGTGACTCGGCAGGCGGTTCAGCAAAGCAAGGCCGTAACCGTGCGTTCCAAGCTATCCTGCCGCTTCGCGGTAAGATTCTGAATGTGGAAAAGGCCATGTGGCACAAGGCATTCGAGAGCGACGAAGTAAACAATATCATCCAGGCGCTGGGCATCCGTTTCGGCGTGGACGGTGAAGACAGCAAAGAAGCGAACATTGACAAGCTGCGCTACAAGAAGATTATCATCATGACCGATGCCGACGTCGATGGTTCTCACATCGACACGCTGATTATGACGCTTTTCTTCCGCTACTTCCCGCAAGTTATCCAGCAGGGTTGCTTGTACATCGCCACTCCTCCCCTTTACCTTTGCACCAAAGGCAAGGCGAAAGAGTATTGCTGGACAGACCAGCAGCGCCAGAAGTTCATCGACACTTACGGCGGCGGTTCGGAAAACGCAGTACACACCCAACGCTACAAAGGTTTGGGTGAAATGAACCCGGAACAGTTGTGGGAAACCACCATGAATCCGGAAAACCGCATGCTGAAGCAGGTGCATCTTGAAAATGCAGCCGAAGCCGACTATATCTTCTCCATGCTGATGGGTGAAGACGTGGGCCCGCGCCGCGATTTCATCGAAAAGAATGCAACGTATGCAAATATTGACGCTTAATAAATAATAAATAACCAACCTCACATCTTACAACGAGGAAGCCCCGGACGGGCAGGATAATCCTGCTGACCGGGGCTTTTCCTTTATCCCTCTTCTCCTCCAAAGAAGAGGCCCGTCTCCGCACGGAAGAACTATAGGATTCCTTGTTTTTTCATCTCTTCCACTACCAATTCCAGCTCTGCATACCAGTCCTCACCAAACTTACGGATAAGCGGCTCTTTCAGAAACTTGTACACGGGCAGATTTTCCTTTTGCCCCAACAGTATAGCGGCTTTGCAGACATCCCAACGATGATAGTTCACTGCCTTATAGAGTCCGTAGTTCCCCACCCTTATCGGATAGAGATGGCAGGATATAGGTTTGTAGAAGTTGGTCCTACCCTCACGGTAAGCCTTTTCGATGGCACAATAGCAACAGCCTTTATCATCATAGCAGGTAAAGACGCAATCCTTGTTGTTTACAATAGAAGTCACCAGGTCACCTTCACAATCGGTATAGACCACACCTTGCTCCTCTATCACGGTACGGGCTTCGGGAGAAAGCTCGTCCCAAATCAGCGGAAGCACCTCTTCCAGTTTCTCCACCTCGTCCAGCTCTACGGGAGCACCGGCATCGCCCTCAATGCAGCAAATCCCCTGGCAGGCATCCAAGTCACACAAGAACTTCTCGCGCAAAACATCGAAAGAAACCACAACATCACCAATCTGTATCATAATCGTTCTATTGAAAAAAGACGCGGATTATCCGGATTGCACAGACTCAACTTTAAGAGCATCCGTGGAATCCGTATAATCCGCGTCTAAATATTGTTACGGCTTTGACGCCTTACTTAATCAAATCCTTACCAGTCATTTCGGCCGGCTGCTCCATACCCAAGATATGCAGGATAGAAGGAGCTACGTCAGCCAATACACCGTTCTCAACCTTGGCGTCCTTGTTTGCAGTAACGTAAACGAAAGGAACGGGGTTCAGAGAGTGGGCAGTATTCGGAGTACCATCCTCATTCAGAGCATGGTCGGCATTACCGTGGTCGGCGATGATGATTACTTCATAATCGTTTGCCTTGGCAGCCTCAACGGTGTCTTTCACACATTCGTCGATGGCTTTCACTGCCTTCTCGATAGCTTCGTAGATACCGGTATGTCCCACCATATCACCATTGGCGTAGTTCACCACGATGAAATCGAACTTCTGGGTCTTGATAGCTTCAACCAACTTGTCCTTCACCTCGTACGCACTCATTTCAGGCTTCAAGTCGTAAGTGGCAACCTTCGGAGAAGGAACCAGGATGCGCTCTTCAGCATCGTAGGGAGTCTCGCGGCCACCGTTGAAGAAGAAAGTCACGTGTGCATACTTCTCTGTTTCGGCAATGTGCAGCTGGGTCTTGCCATTGGCAGCAAGATATTCGCCCAATGTGTTCTGTACATTCTCCTTATCAAAAAGGATATGTACACCCTTGAAGCTGGCGTCATACGGAGTCATGCAGTAGAACTGCAGGCCCGGAATGGTTTGCATGCCTTGTTCGGGCATATCTTGCTGGGTGAGGACAACGGTCAATTCCTTGGCACGGTCGTTACGGTAGTTGAAGAAGATTACAACATCACCTTCCTTGATGGTACCGTCGAAGCCACCGTTCACAATCGGCTTGATGAATTCATCCGTAACGCCTTCGTCGTAGGACTCCTGCATAGCCTGGACCATATCCGTAGCGACCTTCCCTTCACCGTTTACCAACAAATCGTAGGCAACCTTCACACGTTCCCAACGTTTGTCACGGTCCATGGCATAGAAACGTCCCACGATGGAAGCAATCTTGCCGGCAGACTTCTCGCAATGGGCAGTCAGCTGCTCAATGAAGCATTTACCGCTCTTCGGGTCGGTATCACGACCGTCCATAAAACAGTGGATGAAGGTATTCTCGATACCGTATTCCTTGGAAATATCGCAGAGTTTGAACAAATGGTCAAAAGAGCTGTGCACGCCACCGTTGCTGGTCAGTCCCATAAAGTGGATATTCTTGCCGTTTTCCTTTGCATATGAGAAAGCAGAAACAATTTCCTTGTTCTTCAGGATGCTGCCATCGGCACAAGCACGGTTAATCTTCACCAAATCCTGGTAAACAATGCGTCCGGCACCGATATTGAGGTGACCTACTTCAGAATTACCCATCTGTCCGTCGGGCAAACCAACGTTTTCACCGCTTGCCTGAAGCTCGGAATGCGGATAAGCTGCCAACAGACTGTCCCAATACGGAGTAGGTGTATTGAAAATCACATCATCTTTGCCTTGATCGCCGATGCCCCAGCCATCAAGAATCATTAAAAGGGCTTTCTTACTCATAATATTAATCGAATTTAATTGTATAATCTTTTTGTATGATACAAACGTTCTTTATAGTAGGAACCTGTTTTTGCGCTGCAAAGGTACAAAAAACAGCTGTTAAAGCGTACTGTTTCAAATGATTTATGTACTTTTGCCACGCTTAAAAAATAAAAAACAAGAAATATGGACGATTCAAACCCACGAACGTGCAATAGTATTCACCAATAAAACGAACGGAGACGTTGACTGCAATGCCTCTGTTCCAACCTGAAAGGAGGCAAACAATGAGAAAGTATCTCTACAGTGAAAACGGCTTCACTGAAAAGGCCGAATGGCAACCCAACTGCTGGGTCAACGTAGAATGCCCGGACAACGATGATTTCAAATTCCTTACCGAAGAGCTGAAAGTTCCCGAATCATTCTTGGAAGACATAGCCGACGTGGACGAGCGCCCGCGTACGGAAACAGAAGACAACTGGCTGCTGACCATCCTCCGCATCCCGATGCAGAGCAACCAACGCGGCGTGCCGTTCATCACCGTGCCCATCGGCATTATCACCAATGACGGAATCATCGTTTCTGTCTGCTATCACCACACGGAGCTGATACCGGACTTCATCCAGCACACACGCCGGAAGAACATAGTCGTCAACA
Organism: Bacteroides sp. AM32-11AC; assembly: GCF_003603515.1. Lineage (NCBI taxonomy): Bacteria > Pseudomonadati > Bacteroidota > Bacteroidia > Bacteroidales > Bacteroidaceae > Bacteroides > Bacteroides sp. AM32-11AC. The sequence continues at coordinate 227,349 of NZ_QTNH01000008.1, forward strand.
ATAAACTGGATTTGATTCTGCGAATCATCTACTCTTCTGCCGTCTGGTTCCTGAAGTATCTGAAACAGATAAACAACGACGTGGCCACCGCCGAAAAAGAGCTGGAGAAAAGCATCCGCAACGAAGACCTCCTGCAACTGATGAAGCTGCAGAAGACGCTGGTCTACTTCAACACTTCCATCCGTGGCAATGAAGTGATGATAGGACGGCTGAAAAACATCTTTCAGGACACCAATTATCTGGATTTGGAATTATTGGAAGACGTGGTCATCGAGTTGAAGCAGGCATACAATACCGTGAACATCTACAGTGATATTCTGACGGGAACCATGGACGCCTTCGCCTCCATCATCTCCAACAATGTGAATGCCATCATGAAACGTATGACAAGCCTCAGCATTACACTGATGATTCCCACGTTGATAGCCAGTTTCTACGGCATGAATGTGGACATCCACCTGGAGAGTTTTCCGCACGCGTTTATTTTCATCATACTTTTGTCAGCAATATTATCAGCAGTGACATTCGTATGGTTCAGAAGGATTAAGTGGTTCTAAACAGCATCATTGTCCGAAGTTCAGCGACAACTGCCCATCCCCCAAGAGATTGAACGTCAAGCGATGATAGGGTGTAGTGCCCCGCTCAGCAATGGCGGCACGATGTTTCTTGGTGGGATACCCCTTGTTACGATTCCAGTCATAATACGGATATTCCTCGTGAAGGCGGTTCATGTAGTCATCACGATAGGTCTTTGCCAAAATGGAGGCGGCAGCGATGGAAAGGTACTTCCCGTCTCCTTTCACTACGGTAGTATGCGGCAAGTCCCGATATTTTTTAAAGCGGTTGCCGTCTATCAGCAGATGTTGCGGACGGACATTCAGTTGGTCAACAGCACGATGCATGGCAAGAAAGGAGGCATTGAGAATATTGATTTTGTCAATTTCTTCGGGAGAGACGACGCCCACCGCCCATGCCAGAGCCTCTTTCTCAATCACTTCACGCAAGGCATAGCGTTGTTTTTCCGTCAGCTGCTTGGAGTCGTTCAAAAGTTCATTCTTAAAGTCCGTTGGCAGAATAACAGCAGCGGCATAGACCGCACCGGCCAGACAGCCGCGACCGGCCTCATCGCATCCTGCCTCTATCAAATCTTTATTCAAATAAGGTAATAACATATATATCGCTATCTTTGAGGCACAAAGATAAATCTTTTTGGAGGGAAACCGGACTTCTAAGAAGAATTAATTAAATTTGCAGAAACAAGACGATGCCATGAAGAAAAACCTATGTCTACTACTCGTATGTCTTCTGTCAGCAGCTGCCCCACTGCAAGCTCAAGACATGCAGCAAGCACAGAAATTGATTGACCAAGCACAGAAATACCTGTACAACAACCCCAAACAAGCTTCCTACTATGCAGCTCAGGCTTCTGCCTTGTTTCCCGAAGATGAGCCCAGTGAGGTCCGCGCACAAGCTATGATTCTCTACTGTCAAGCCGAACAATTGTTGGGGAACTTCGACCTAAGTATCAAGAATCTTTATGACACCCAAAAATATATCCATCCCACCAACAAAAAACAAATGGCACAACTCTGCTCCTTGATGGGGCGTGTATACAGCAAACTAGGCGATTACAACAAAGCCATTGAACTGAACGACAAAGCAACCTCCATCTTCAAATCCATCGGCGATTCCACCTCTGTGGCCGGATGCTATAACGAACGTGGAGTAATGCACCACTTCATGAGTGAATTTACCGTTGCCGAGCGTTTCTTCCAGCGTGCGCTGGCCATCAACCGTGCCCAACGAAACCTGAAAGAGATTGCAACCAACCTGAACAACCTCTGTCTGTACCGGGGAAATACGGAAGAGAAACTTTCTTTCATCCAGGAAGCCATCACCATCAACAAGAATCTGGATGCCCAATGGTCTCTTGGCGAAAACTACAACAACATGGGGAAACAGTATTACTATGACAAGCAATACTCCAAAGCCTTGGAAGCCTTGCATAAAGCCTACGAGTATGCCCACAACATCGGAGCCCGCGAACTGATTTGCGACAATTACGAATATTCGTCCATGGTATATGCAGCTATAGGTGACTATGCCCAAGCCTATAAGTATCTGAACAAGAGGTACCACCTGGGCAAGGAACTGCAAAGTAGCAACAAGCTACGCAACATCGAGCAGGAAATTTCCTACAAAAGATACCAAGACCAAAAATATGCTACTGAAATGCAGGAACAAACCTACAAGATAGAGCTACTGAAACGCAATTTGTGGCTTTTGGGCAGCGTACTTATTCTGGGAATAGCTTTCAGCATCTTTCTATATAAATGGTATAAACGCCGAAAAGATTTGCAACTGATAGAAGCACGCTACCAATTGCAACTGTCCGAAAAAGAAGTGGCCGAACTGAAGATGCATCAGCAAGAGCTGGAACTTCAAAATGTACACAATGCCCTGGCTACCAGTCGGCAGGAGGCAACCAGCTTCGCCGTATTCCTGAAAAGCCGCAATGAACTGCTGGACAAAATACGCGGAATGGTGAAAGAAGGATATAAGATGGACGCGCAAGCCATCACGCCCCACCTGAAGAAAATCAACGCATTCATCAGCCAGAGCCAAAGCGGAGACAAAACCAACAGTGCCCTATTGACAAACATCGATGATAAAAGCAATGAATTCCTCCAAAGACTGGTAGCGATTCATCCCAAACTGACACAAGGCGAGAAATATCTTGCCACCCTGCTAAGGGTGAACCTGTCTACCAAAGAAATATCCATGTTGACCGGCACCACCCCCAAAACCATCAATATGAACCGATACCGCCTGCGCAAATCCCTCAACCTCTCTTCCGAAGAAGACCTAACCGACTATCTACAGAATATATAACCCGGCTCAAGGCTGAAAATATTTATTTTGCATTTCTACCCTCACCGCCCTCACTGCTTACCTAAAAGTCTTTATTCATCGGACTTTCAGAGGTGAGTAAGGGCAATTTCAAAAAGGTGAGGGTAAAGTTTGCTCTCACTTTGTCTCAGTAGAAACAAGGCATCGAACAAGTAAGCATAGGCTCGCAAGTCCGGAAGAAGGGACTACTGTATCAGTATGCAAATGAAAGAACCGTCTACTGATGACGTTTATAAAGAAAAAAAGTGTCTAGTGAAATCAGGAAAAGACAGCTTTCTTTTTGTTTCCCCCAATATAACCGCTTGTTTCAACACACAGAACGGTTTATTTCGACGTGTAGAACAATGTGTTTCATTAGGGCGAACACTTTGTTCCATTATAGTGAACACTTTGTTTCATACTATATAAACACCTTGTTTTATGTTGTGCAAACAAAACGTTTTATACTACATGAACGAAGTGTTTTGTACTGCAGAAACAAAGTGTTCATCACTATGAACTAATAAGTTATCCGTATTTTGCAACAATACTTCGTTAAATTTCATGCTGCATCAGCAGCGAAT